>NZ_CFHTCS010000022.1:0-25253 GCF_984369615.1 Martelella sp.
AACAGCAGGCAGGGCTTCAAAACGACAGCAAAAAGATCGAGGCCGAACTGACAGCGGAATATCTGCGGCAGGTGGTTGCCGAAACGCGGGAAATGGCGGCGCTCAACAAGGCGAAGTTCGCCGTGCCGTGGTTCTGGCTGTTTGCCGGTTTCTTCCTCGTGCCGCTTGCCGTCTGGTGGGCGGCGATCTGCCTCTACAACATGCTTTGGTGCCCGGACTGCATCTATGCGCAGCCCTGGACGATTGCCGCCTTTCCCGCCCCGCTCGATGCCTGGGCGGGGAACATGATCCAGTGGGTCTTTTATGTCGGCTCGGGCATTGCCGGGCTTCGCGCAATCATCAAGTAACGAGGGCAGGGCATGACGCACGACCTTTACCAGTCCGTTGGCGAGATCAAAAGCGGCCTCAATCTCTTGCTCGAGGCTGAAGCGCGAAATGAAGAGAAGCGTCGGCGGCTATATGAGCGAGTAGAGGTCGTCGAGCGGCAAAATGAGCGCCTACTGGACCAGCAGGAGGCTATGAAAACTCGCCTCGAGAAAGCTGAAGTCATGGTGGACGAATATAAGCGTATCAAGCAAATGGGGCGCGGATGGATGCTCGGCGCCGCCATGTTTGGCGGCGGGGTGACGCTGGCCGTCTCGGACTGGATCACTGCCGCGATCAAAGCTATTGGTCGGTAACATTTGCCGTCTCTGAAAATAGGGGCGGCTTTTCTCTCTGCCGGCTACCGTTTTCCATGTTGCGAAACACGTTGCTTGTGAGATTTATGATAATTTATCGTCGCGATAGCCCCTTACCAGTTTGATAGGTTACAGATGTTCCGCCTGATAAATTCGTTTCCGATCGCAGCAGCCATGCTTCTCATGATGGCGGGTTTCGCGCTCGCACAGCCAATTTCGATTCGCAACATCAATTGGTCAATGAGCGAGACCGAGCAGGTAGCGGCCCTCGAAAGGGAGGGGTTGATCTGTCTACGAGAACCCGGTTGGGACTCTTGGTGGGTTCCACCAACAGAGCTGGATACGGAGCTCAAACGTCCGAATATTCAGTGCTTCGCCCAAGGGGTCGAGGGCGCAAATATAGCTGCTTTGAAACGGCTATACACTGAATGGGAGGCAACATGCCGCGACGCCGGAACTGGAGCGCCAGCTTGCTACGATCACGAATTTAAACGGCTGCGCGACCGTTTACGTATGGTGGAGATACGAAGCGATGGAGTGATCGTCTTCGAATGTGCTTTTTTGAGAAGCTGTGAGTACTCCGCTCAGGACGTTATTTCGCAACTGCAGAGGCAGGTTATCAACGCGCCATTCGAGAAGCCCACACCGGATTCTTGGATGGTTTGCGCCACTGGATCAGATGGTGACAAGCTGTGCTACCATCGCGGGCATACAATCTGGCTTGTTCAAAACCCTGATGAAGGGCCGATGAGATTCTGATGAAAAGAGGTTTCGCGGCGGCCGTAAGCGATCCGCCGACGTCGAGGTTGCCGGCGCGATGGTTGATAACGCTGCCGTGGCCAAGCTCGCTGAGGCCGTGCGTGACCAGACCGAGGCGATCGAGCAGGGCTGTCGGGAGGTGCACCAGCATACCAATGCGATGCGGGAACACACCGGGGAGGTTTGGCCGCTGCGGGAGGAGGAAGCTATTAATGGGACAGGTGACGGGCGCAGGATACACAATAGCTTCAGTCCTGATAGTAGCCTTAGCCAGCAGCACATCCAGTGCGGGGGAGCACCCTGGATCATTCTCGCGGGCCAAGACTCTTTTGAGCAATTTTTATTCTACAAAAATCGAGGCTGAGACCTTCTACTGTGGCTGCTCATTCGTCGCCAGCGATGTTGATGCTGCCAAGTGCGGATATATCGCTCGAAAACAACCCGAACGCGGTAAGCGTGTCGAGTGGGAGCATGTCGTGTCCGCTTGGGAAATCGGTCATCAGCGCCAATGCTGGCAAGTAGGTGGGCGAGATCACTGTAGCTCTAACGACCCTTACTTCGTTCAGATGACTTCCGACATGCACAATCTGAAGCCCTCTGTAGGCGAGCTCAACGGTGACCGTTCGAACTATCGATTTGGAATTGTTTCCGGGGAGCCGCGCGCCTATGGGGCCTGCAATTTTGAAGTGGATTTCGCGACCCGGCGTGCTGAGCCGCCAGAAGACCGTCAAGGGGACATAGCCCGCGTCTATTTTTACATGCGTGATCGCTACGGCCTTCAAATTAGCCAGCAGCAAAACCGGCTTTTTGACGCCTGGTCGAAGACCGACCCGGTTGATCAGCGAGAACTGGAGCTAAACGAGGCTATTTCCCTGATGCAGGGAAACTCGAACTGCCACGTCAGCCGAGATTGCACGATTGAGCGAGCGTTCGACCCGAGGGACGCCAAGGCTGCCGCCAAAGTCTTTCAGTGCGACGGTGAAGAATGCGAGTAGCTTCGAGGATTTTCGCGATCGTTGCCGGTGGTGAGCGGAAAGCCGATGTCGACGTCTGAGTATATCGAAGCGTCGTTCTCTATCGCCGTTTTGATATTGGCGATTTGGTTCATTTTCGTCTCCTACCGAAAATAGCTGCGGTGTTACCTGCGCGTGGCGAGCTCGGACGCAGGACTTCGAATATCGCGACATTCACAAGGCGCGGCCGTTGTCGCGATACGCGGGGTTGTATGTCTCAAGGTATCCCAAAATACAGAACGTCGGCGCCGCATGTTTTAGCCATTGCGACTACGATTCCCATCGCATCATAGCTTTCGCAGTTCTGGGTAAACCCGCAGATTGCTTGAGAAATACTCAGACCATGGCAATTGCTGCCGCCGCCCATAGCTTTACAGAACCCCTCGCCAAGCTCATCGTTTCCGATAGATGAGCAGAGACTCCCGCCACCTGCTCTGCATAGGGCTTCTCCCAACGAACTTACTCCGCTGCAGAAACTCGCGCCCCCAGCTCGGCAAACGCCCTCAGCGTAGGATGTCACTCCGCTGCAGAAGCTTTCGCCGCTAGCTCGGCAGACGCCTTCACCTAGTGTTGTGACGCCATTGCAGAAGCTTTCGCCGCCAGCTCGGCAGACGCCTTCACCGAGCGTTGTGACGCCATTGCAGAAGCTTTCGCCGCTAGCTCGGCAGACGCCTTCGCCGAGTGTTTTGACGTCACTGCAGAAGCTCTCGCCACTGACTTCGCATAGTGACGCCCCATCTATCTGGGCACCACGAAGGAAGATGGGGGCAATCAGCTGAGAGATTCGGCAAAACTTGAGCGTCGTCTCAAAGTTCTGAGCTTTGATAGGAGTGAGCCCCAACATGAAGAGAGATAGGAAAATCAGGCATATTCTGGCTACGTTTTTCATAGTCGTCGCATCTTCTGGCAGGTAGACAGATGCGACAAAAACATCTCCCGCACCCCACATTGGAATACCAGACGGCCTGCGCGATTGCCATAGAAACTGAGTGGTGCTGTGGCGCGTTGTCATGGGGCGCTTTCAAGGCTTGTTTTATCTATGAACATTAGCAGAACATCTCGTGGGACTTTCGTGGGACTTTTGGTCCCACGGCTGACCTTTCGAGGCAAATTTTCCGTTTTTGTTCAAGAAAGCCAATTTCCCTCTTGCGCGCAGAAACCCGAAAGTCTAATGGGGACGGGCCGTTATGGCTGGTCGGGGTGTAGCGCAGCCCGGTAGCGCACTTGACTGGGGGTCAAGGGGTCGTGGGTTCGAATCCCGCCACCCCGACCATTTAAACTTCCCCCAAAAACGTCCTGAAAATCAGATGGATACAAGCGATTGAGAAAATGGACCGGGGTGATCGCCCTTCGGGCCATGCAGGCTTCTTCGCCCGTCCTCCCGTTGCGGAAACGGTTTCCAATCAACCGAAAAAGCTCTAGAAGTCGCTTGAGAGCAACCGGAACGGGCATGATCCGCTTTAGTGAGGGAGAAGAACGATGGATGACGCCGTCAAGGGCTGCTGTGCCGTCTCGCGCAATGCAGGAGAGCCGGCGCCCGCCGCCGCGCCCGCCGCCGCGCCTTCCGTTGCCGGCGAGCGCTCCAATGCGATCTTCATTCCCGGCGGACGCAGCCATGTGGGCATGGACAATCCGGTCATCCCGCTTGATGGAGAGGGACCGGCGCGCAGCGTGAAGCTCAACGACTATCTGCTGGAAGCCCAGACGGTGACGATCGGCCGCTTTGCCGATTTCGTCGCCGCGACAGGCTATGTCAGCGAGGCGGAGCGTTTCGGCTGGTCGGCCGTTTTCGCCGGGCTCCTGCCCGCCGAGACCGAAGTTACGGGCAATGCGCCGTCAACGCCGTGGTGGGTGCGCGTCGACGGGGCCAGCTGGCGTCAGCCGGAAGGGCCGGGAAGCTCGGTCGAAGACAGGCTCGATCATCCCGTAACCCAGGTCTCGCATGCCGATGCCCTGGCCTTTGCCGAATGGGTCGGCGGCAGGCTGCCGAGCGAGGCCGAGTGGGAACGCGCCGCCCATGGCGGCGTGCGCGGCCGCAAGTTCACCTGGGGCGACGAGGAGCCGGACGACGAGACCGTTTTCTGCAACATATGGCAGGGAACCTTTCCCCATACCAACACCATGGCTGACGGCTATATGGCCACAGCGCCTGCGCGGTCCTTTGCACCGAACGAGGGCGGGTTCTACAACATGGCCGGCAATGTGTGGGAATGGACGGCGGATCCCTTCCGCATCCGCTCGCTCTCGCGCCACGCCAAGAAACGAAATGCCGATGCGGCGGCCGCCGGCGAGAGGCTCCTGAAGGGCGGTTCCTTCCTTTGCCACATCTCCTATTGCTATCGCTACCGGATCGCAGCCCGCATGGCGCTCACGCCCGACAGCGCGGCCAGCAATGTCGGTTTTCGCGTGGCCTATGATGCCTGAACCTCAGGCTATGCCGGAGCCGGAGCGTTTCTTCGGCATGCGCTCGGGGTGGACGCCTGCCTGGGCCAGGGTTCGTTCCAGAAGCTGTTCATAGATCGGATGACCGCCGATCCACTGCGCCACGAGATTCGCCGTCAGGCAGGTGGCGATCAGCGGCAGCGTCATCGTGTAGGCGCCGGTGAGCTCCAGCGTCAGCGCCACGCCGACGATCGGCGCGCGCACCGATGCCGAGAACAGCCCGCCCATGGCGGCAATGCCGAAGGCAAGCGGCACGGCGGCGCCTTCGGGCAGGAGCCCCGCAAGCGCTGTGCCGAAGGCAAGCCCGATGCAGATGGCAAGCGCCAGCATCGGCGCGAAGATGCCGCCCGGCGTGCCGGCGGAATAGCTGGCAACCATGCTGACATAACGCAGCACCGCAAGCCCCAGCAGCGCGCCGAGCGCCAGGTTGTCGCGCGCCATCATCACGATCACGTTCTCGCCGCCGGTGACGGCGCGCGGAAACAGGATGAACAGCGCGCCGACGGCAAGGCCGATCAGCCCCGGCATCAGGTATGGCACGCGCCTGTGCATGGCCATGACGAAGTTGCTCACGCCCATGATTGCGGCGTTTAGGCTGACGCCGACGGCGCCGAGCACGCAGCCGAGGATGACAAAGGCCGGCAGCAGCGCCAGTGCCGGAGCGGGCACGGACATGGAAAAATCGGGCGCCGTGCCGCCGATGACTTCCGTCATGACGGTGGCGAAGAAGGCGGCGGCGATCACGCCCATATAGGTGCGGAACGTATAGGGAAACTGGCTGTGCGTTTCCTCGACGATGAACAGCACGGCGGCAAGCGGGGCATTGAAGGCGCAGGCAAGGCCGGCTGCAGCACCCGCGCCGAGGAGCCCGCGCCGCTCCACGTCGGAGACCTTGAAGAAGTCGGTGATCGCCGCCGAAATCGATGCGCCGATGTGAATGGTCGGACCTTCGCGGCCGAGCACCAGCCCCGAGGAAAGGGCCGCGATGCCGGTGAGATATTTGACGGGCAGGACCTTGCGCCAGTGCACGGTGCGCAGATTGCTCATCGCGCCCTCGATTTCCTGGACGCCGCTGCCGCCGGCCTCCGGCGCATAGCGGCGAACGACATAGACCGAAGCGACCGTGAGGCACATGGTGACGAGCGCGGCAGCGCCGACCAGGAACGCGCCGTCGAGATGGCGCGACAGCACGGTCGGCCAGATGAGCAGCCTGTCGATGATCAGGTGGAAGAACGAACCGGCCGTGCCGGTCAGGATGCCCGCAGCCGCAGCCAGGACGATGAAGCGGGCCTCGGCCCGCCGGTCGCCGGGTTGATCGGGAAGCTGGGACATGTCATCCATGGGTAACCAACCGGATCGCAAGGGGTCAACATCAACGGAAAAGCAGGTGCATCGGAGCCTTGGGCTTGCAAGGCCCGTCGTGTTGCATCCCCCTTCACGCAAGGCCAGTATGCAGACAAGCGAATTGGAGTCTACCCTCGATCAAGGTCCATTCACACATTGCTTCCGCAACGTCATCAAGCCTTTATAATGCCTTGTATAGTAAGGGGAAAACGAAAGGAACTTTATCGTGACGGATGCCACTGCCGGTGATTTCGCGCTGAGCGCGCCCCTGACGCCGCTTGCACGGATAATCGACCAATCGCCGTTGACGCTGAAGCCCGAGACGAGTGCGGGCGAGGCGGTGAAGCTTTTCACCAAAAGCGGCGGCAGGTCCGTCACCATGGCCTGTATCCGCGATGCGGAGGGGCTTCTCGCCGGCGTCGTCTACCTGCATGACTGCCTCCGCCACAAGCTTGACGATCCGGTCGGCATGTTTGCCCGCACGGACATGGCTGTGGCCCGTGCCGATCGTTCGGCCGAATCCGTTGCGCATGAGATGGTCGAGGGCGATATCGACTTCATGCCTGTCGTCGATCGGAGGAACCGGCTTGTCGGCATCATAGACGGCGCGCGGGCGAGCCGCTTCATGGTCGATACGCTGCAGGAGGACGCCGAGGTCTTCGTCGGCCTTTCGGGCACGGTCAACGACGACTATTTCGAGCGTTCGGTCTGGTCGGACTTCCGTCGCCGCTTTCCCTGGGTGCTGGGTCTGGCGATTGCGGGTCTCGCCGCCGGCTATGTCGTCCATATCTACGAGAGCGCTCTCGATGCGCTGGTGATCCTCGCGCTCTACATGCCCATGGTGGCCGATACCGGCGGCAATGTCGGCACCCAGTCGGCCAGCCTCGTCACCCGCGTTCTGACAACCGGCGGCATCCGCTGGGCAGAGGCGGCGACGATCATGTGGCGGGAAATGCGCGTTTCGTTGCTGATGGCCGCGATGCTGTTTGCCTTCGCCTTCCTCAAGGTGGTGCTGATCTCCAACGCCGCCGATGTTCCGGAAGGGATGACGCTTGAAGCGATCGGTCTCGCCATTGCCGTCGCCCTTGCCGCCCAGGTGGTCTCCGCCACGCTGATCGGCGCGCTGCTGCCGCTCGGCGCCGTTGCCGTGAAGCAGGATCCGGCCGTCGTCTCGGGCCCGGCGCTGACCACCATCGTCGACCTGACGGGGCTACTTCTCTATTTCACCATCACCACCATGATGCTTGGCATCGTCGTCGTGCATCAATAGAGGCACAGGCTCAGACCCCGTCTCCCGCGTGCCGGGCCTCGCGCATGCTGAGCGCTGCGGCAAGCGCGAAGCAGAAGGCGCCGAACCAGAGATTGGCGTTGGAGACATCCATCAACCCGGCCGAAACGCCATGGCGGGGCACATAGGCGAGCGTCGAGGCGATCATGAAGGCGATGCAGCCGACAAGGTTGATCGCGGCGATCCACCAGCCGAGTTCGCGGCGGGGCTTTGAGAAATGGGCGTGTCCGACCTCGATATAGGCGAGATAGGCCGAGACCAGGAACAGCACGGAGCCGATCATGCCCGGCGTCCAGATAGCAAGATCCTGCGCGACCCAACCCTTCGGCGCGTTGATGGCATCGAAGGTGTTGAAGTTGAACGCAACCGTGCCGACGAATTGCGTCGCGGCGCTGAGCCAGCCGGGGCTGTCCGGGCTCCAGCCGAACAGCCGTGGTCTGGTTCCGGAGCTTGCCGCCGTCTGGTCGGCATTGGCGGCCTGGAAAAGCTGCAGATAGGCCGCCGTCGTGAACGGAATCGAGCCGAGGAAGAAGGTGACGTTGGTCGTCCACCCCGGCAGACCGGAGACGAGCTTCGGATAGAGCGCCATCGCGCTTCCCGCCATGAACAGTGAGGCGCCGATGACGAAGACCAGTCCCATGATCCAGTTGTAGCGGGCGGTCTGCCAGGCTGGCGCGCGAACGTGTTCCAGCGCGCGCCTGTGGCGGAACAGTCCCTTGCGGTGATCGCGGGCGCGCCAGAGCAACCGACGGCCGTCGCGCGTTTCGTGACGCAGCGTGACGAAAGGCCAGGCGCCCGCCTGAAGGTGCTCTTCCGCGTGGGTGTCCTTTGACATCATGCCTTCTTCTGTCTGCAGGTAACTCCGTGATGACGCTTGCCGGCGACTTTGGCCGCTCGTGTGGCGAAGGTCAACCACGGGGAATGGCCGGAGATCACCAAGCGGGCGCTCTTTGCTGTTGATCGCGGGCGTCATTCGGGCAAGACTTGGCGCAGTCTGCAGGAGACGGGGCGGGATGGCTGCCTGCCGCGAAACGAGAGGGATGAATAACGCATGGATCGCGCACACGACCCGAGCCAGCTTGAAATGGTTGTATTGATGACGCCGGATATGGCGAATTTCTCCGGCAAGGTGCACGGCGGGGCTCTGTTGAGCCTGCTCGACCGCGTGGCCTATTCCTGCGCCGCGCGCTTTTCCCAGGATTACGCCGTCACGCTGTCCGTCGACCAGGTGACCTTTCGCGAGCCGATCAATGTCGGCGAACTCGTCACGCTGCGCGCCTCCGTCAACTATACCGGACGGACATCGATGGAGATCGGCATCCGGGTGGAGGCGGAGGATGTGCGCACCGGCCATCGCCGCCACACCAATTCCTGTTATTTCACCATGGTCGCCGTGGACGAGCGCGGCAAGCCGACGCCGGTGCCGAAGCTCGATCTCGATACGCCCGACAAGGAACGCCGCTTCGAGGAGGCCCAGATGCGCCATCAGCTGCGCAAGGAATACGAGGCCCGTTTCCGGGAACTGAAATCCGAAAAGGGCTGAGGCCGGAGCTTTCTGTCTGGAACGGCTTTCGCCGGCCTATGCTGCGCCGCAAAGGATAACGCGTGGCTCACATTTTCTTCATCGCGTGGAAACTCTGTAAAATCAGTCATTTGGTTCATTGAACAGTTCGTTCAGCATTTGCGAAATTGTCGAGCACGCAAATTCCGCTAGCTGTGGTGGTGCACGCGACCATTCCGGTCCTGTCCAAACCGCATCAGCGAAAGGTTATTCATGTTCCGTTTTGCTACCACGGCTGTCGTTCTGTCCTTGATGTCCGCTCCGGTTCTTGCCGCCCCGGTCTCCTATGAGTTCGACAAGTCGCACAGCAACCTGTCATTCAGCTACAACCACCTCGGCTACTCGATCACCGACGGCCGTTTCGGCGAGTGGGATGCCACGCTGACGATTGACGCCGAGGCGCCGGAAAACTCTTCGGTTGAGTTCGTGATCGCCGCCGACAGCCTCGACACGTTCTGGGATGCGCGCGACGAACACTTCAAGAGCGCCGATTTCTTCGACGTCGCCAATTATCCGGACATCACCTTCGTCAGCACCGAGGCGAAGAAAATCTCCGATACCGAGCTTGAAGTCACCGGCGACCTGACGATCAAGGACACCACTGTTCCTGCTGTTCTGGCTGTCGAAATCCTGTCCTTCGGCGAGCACCCGATGGCCGAGAAGCAGGCTGCCGGCTTCCTGGTGGAGACGACCGTGCTGCGCTCCGATTACGGCATGGACATGTACACGCCCTACATCGGCGATGAAGTGTCCGTCGTCTTTTCCGGCGAAGCGCTGATTGCCGAGTAACGGCTGACGGCAAGCCGCGCGGGGCGGGGCCGGCAGGCCGGTTCCGCACGCGCCCGGAGATGTTTCAATGATCAAGAACACCAGACATGGTTACGGCGCCGTCGCCATCCTGTTTCACTGGGTCATGGCGCTGCTCATTCTCGGCATGCTCGGCCTTGGCCTCTATATGGTGCGGCTGCCACAGTCGGACCCGAATGCCTTCGCGCTGTTCCAGTTGCACAAGTCGATCGGCTTCGTCGTGCTGACGTTCGCCATGCTTCGGCTGCTGTGGCGGGCCGTCAACCCTTCGCCGAAACTGCCGGCGGACATGCCTGTCTGGGAGAAGGGTGTCGCGCATCTGGGGCATGCCGGGCTTTACGCGATGATGTTCCTGCTGCCGCTTTCCGGCTGGCTGGTGGTCTCGGCGTCTCCCTGGGGCATCCCGACGATCGTCTTCAATCTTTTCGAGGTGCCGCATCTGCCGGTGCCGGGGGACAAGGCTGCCACGGAGGCGCTTGCCGCCGCCGTGCATGAATACGGCGCCTATTTCCTCATCCTGCTTGTCGCCGGCCATGTGGCCGCAGCCTTCAAGCACCATTTCATTGCCCGCGACGAGACGCTGAGGCGCATGGTGCGCCCCTCGCGCGCGGCGTGACCCGGACACAGGAGAACGATATGAAATTCAAAGCTTTCACCGCCGCTCTGGCGCTCGCAACAGCTTTCGCCTCGCCGGCGCTTGCCGAAACCTGGAACGTCGATCAGGACAACAGCTCGCTCGGTTTCGAGGTGCCCCAAGGGGGCAAGACTCTTTCCGGCACATTCGAAAGCTGGGCGGCATCGATCGACTTCGACGTGCAAGCACCGGAAGACGCGCTCATCACCGTCGAGATCGACACCGGAAGTGCTGTAACCGGCAACGGCCAGTATGACGGCATGCTGGAAACATCCGACTGGTTCGCCGTCGATGAATTCGGATCAGCCGATTTCACCACGGACAATGTCCTGGCTCTCGATGACGGCAGCTACAAGGCCGACGGCCTTCTGACGATCAAGGCGGTCACCCTGCCTATCGAGCTCAACTTCACGCTCGATATCGACGGCGATACGGCCCATGTCGTCGGCATGGCGACGCTTGACCGCAAGGAATACGATCTCGGTCCCGCCGTGAACGCCGATACGGTCGGCGAGACGGTGACGGTTCTTCTGGATTTGACGGCGATGCGGTAAAACAGTCTGCGATTCATACGAAAAAAAGCCGTTGCATCGATCAGATGCGGCGGCTTTTTATTGACGGCAAGCTTTGGCTTGTTACTCGTCGCTCATCTTCAGCGCGGCGATGAAGGCTTCCTGCGGGATCTCCACCTTGCCGAACTGGCGCATGCGCTTCTTGCCGGCCTTCTGCTTTTCCAGAAGCTTGCGCTTGCGGGTGGCGTCGCCGCCATAGCATTTTGCCGTCACGTCCTTCCGGAGCGCCGAGATCGTCTCGCGCGCGATCACATTGCCGCCGATGGCGGCCTGGATCGGGATCTTGAACATGTGCTTCGGGATCAGCTCCTTCAGCTTCTCGCACATGTCGCGCCCGCGCTTTTCGGCCGCCGTCCTGTGCACCAGCATGGACAGAGCGTCGACCGGCTCGCCGTTGACGAGGATCGACATCTTCACCAGATTGCCGGCGCGATAGTCGTCGAGGTGATAGTCGAACGAGGCGTAGCCCTTGGAAATCGACTTCAGCCGGTCGTAGAAATCGAACACGACCTCGTTGAGCGGCAGGTCGTAGGAGAGCATCGCCCGGTTGCCGACATAGGTCAGGTTGGTCTGGATGCCGCGGCGGTCCTGGCAAAGTTTCAGGATCGCGCCCAGATGATCGTCCGGCGTCAGGATCGAGGCCTTGATCCACGGCTCGCGGATCTCGGCGATCTTGACCACTTCCGGCATGTCGGCCGGATTGTGCAACTCGATCTCGCGCCCGTCCGTCATTGTCAGTTCGTAGACAACGGAGGGGGCGGTTGCGATCAGGTCGAGGTCGAATTCGCGCTCCAGCCGCTCCTGGATGATTTCCAGATGGAGAAGGCCGAGGAAACCGCAGCGGAAGCCGAAGCCGAGCGCAGCCGAACTCTCCATTTCGTAGGAGAAGGACGCATCGTTGAGCCTGAGCTTGCCGACGGCGGCGCGCAGGTCTTCGAAGTCGTTTGCATCGACCGGGAACAGACCGCAGAACACCACCGGCTGGGCCGGCTTGAAGCCCGGCAGCATCTTTTCCGTCGGGCGCTTGTCCTCGGTGATCGTGTCGCCGACACGGGTATCGGCCACTTCCTTGATCGAGGCGGTGATGACGCCGATCTCGCCGGGGCCGAGCTCGTCGACAACCAGCATTTTCGGGGTCAGCACGCCGACGCGGTCGATCGGATATTTGGCGTCCGTGCCCATCATGCGGATGGTCTGGCCCTTTTTCAGCACGCCATCGATGACGCGGACGAGAACCATGACGCCCAAATAGGTGTCGTACCAGCTGTCGACCAGCAGCGCCTTCAGCGGCGCATCGGCGCCCTTTTCGGTCTTCGGCGGGGGCAGCTTGTGGACGATGGCTTCCAGCACGTCCGGCACGCCCATCCCGGTCTTGGCGGAGATCAGCAGCGCGTCGGAGGCATCGATGCCGATCACATCCTCGATCTGCTCCTTGACCCGCTCGGGGTCGGCGGCCGGCAGGTCCGCCTTGTTCAGCACGGTCACCAGCTCATGATCATTGTCGATCGCCTGATAGACATTGGCGAGCGTCTGGGCCTCCACGCCTTGCGATGCATCGACCACCAGCAGCGACCCCTCGCAGGCCGAAAGCGAGCGCGAAACCTCATAGGCGAAGTCGACATGGCCGGGCGTGTCGATCAGGTTCAGCACATAGGTCTCGCCGTTCTTCGCCTTGTAGTGCAGGCGCACGGTCTGGGCCTTGATGGTGATGCCGCGCTCGCGCTCGATATCCATGTTGTCGAGAACCTGGGCGGACATCTCACGCTCCGCCAGCCCGCCGCATGTCTGTATCAGGCGGTCGGCCAGCGTCGATTTCCCGTGGTCGATATGGGCCACGATGGAAAAGTTGCGGATATGGTCCAGTGGAATGCGGTCTTCATTTGTGCTCATGCGCGCGCATATAGCAGCGCGCGCGGTTTCTTGGAAGCGAAATTGCGGGGAGAGCAGCGTGGTCAGCAGCCGAGCGCTTCTTGATCTTTGATATAGCTTTCGCGCTCCGAATGCAGATCCTTGATGCGATAGGCAATATCGATCTTCCATCGCTTGATCTCTTCGATCATCCCCTCCGCACTTTCGATTTGTTTCTGAAGGTCTCGTGCATCCCTAAGCTTCATTGCGACATAGACAACCGTGACGACTCCACCGAGGCGCTTGACGATGGTCTCGGCGGCAATGCCGATGATATCATGGGCGGAAATGCCGAGATCGCTGATGATATCAAGCAGTTTGAGGCGGTATTGCTTGATCTTGTTTTCAAGGTCCAAAATCTGTGCATCATGTTTGCGGCTCTCTGCCGCCAGTTCGTCGCTCCGGGCCAGCAGAGCTTTTTCAATACGGCGCAAGCGGCTGCATTCAGAGTAATTGTCGTTTGCCATCTGGTGGCCTTTCTCGCTATGTTGCTTACACCTGCAATTTCAAGGCGAGACGGCAATGCGAGGAAAAGCGGGGATATCTTTTGCCAGGCTGGTCTTCGCTTCGGCCGCGTTCATGCTGATGTCTTTGTCCGGTCCACAAACGAGCTTTGCAGGGGATTGGTCGTTTCAGGAACATCCTCAGCCAAGCACAGAAATCTCGTTCGAGGAATTGCTCTATATCGATGGCGACTGGAAACGGGACGGAATGCTGCCGGAGTGCGGCGGCAAGGTGCATCGCAGCTACGAAATCTACCTGAAGTACTTTCCCGATTATGCGGAGACTGCTGAGCCGGAGCAGGCCTATCAGACCTGGCGGGACTATATACTGGCGGACGAAGAGAATTCTCTCGGTGGCTGCATGACCGGCGCTTACGCCTATGCCATCGAAACGCTCTACAAGCGCGATCCGTCACGCATCACGGTCTCCTATTGCGGCCGTTTTTCCGGAGAACCGACGACGGAGGAAGACCTGTTCGTTGTCGATAAAATCCGCTACCTTGAGGGGGTGGCCGACAAGGGCTTTGCGGTGGCGCAAGGCTATTATTTGCTGATGGACGGCAACAGTGTGGTCCGGCTGAACCCCGATATCCTCTACTTCCTCAGACGTGCACTGGACGGTTCCTCCTTTGCAAACGATCTTGGATTGTTCGATACCCAGGACAGCATCTTCGCCGTCAACAGCCCTGGGCTGGAAGAACAGCTCAGCTCCGAGCGCAAGGCCTTCGTCGATGGCGCTGTGTTGCGAAACGATCTTTCTGCCGTGCTGGAAACCACCGGTCCTTGCGGGGATACGGCCTGGCGAGAGGCTGATTAGGCCTGCAGCCTGACAGCCGGGCGGTTCCAGGAAATATCCGCTTGACTCTCTTATAGTGGAAATCCATGATCGCATCATGGATATCATCGACTCAACTTTCGACCGAACCATTGCGCTCAACCTCAAGAGGCTGCGTGCCGAAAAGGGGCTGACGCTCGACCGGCTTGCCGAACTCTCCGAGGTCAGCCGGGCGATGATCTCGCGCATAGAGCGGGCGGAGGCCTCGCCGTCCGCGCTGGTGCTGGCGAAGATCTGCGCCGCGCTCGGCACGTCGCTCTCGGCCTTCTTTTCCGATGCGGACAGGCCTGTCGATCCGCTGTCGCGCCGGGTCGACCAGCCGGTCTGGCGCGATCCGGAAACCGGCTACACGCGCCGTTCCGTTTCGCCGTCGGGCACCGGTTCGGCGGTCGATATCGTGCTCATCCGCTTTCCCGCCGGCGGCCGCATCGCCTATCCGCCCAAGCACGGTGCGGCGGAGCTGCGCCAGCACGTCTGGGTGCTGGATGGCGTGCTCGATGTCGAGTTCGGCGAGGAGAACCATCAGCTTTCCAAGGGCGACTGCCTGTTCATGCCGGTGGCGGACCCGCATGTTTTCTCAAATCCCGGCGCGACCGATGTCACCTATTCGGTGATCATCGAGCGCGCGCCATAGTCAGGAGCAGTCATGGACATCAGACTTTTGGACGGTGTGGAGGCGGAAGCAGCCATTCCCGGACTTTGCGCGTTGCTGGCCGACGGTATCGAGGACAATGCCTCCATGGGTTTCATGGCGCCCTATGACGCGGAGGCGGTTACGGCCTTCTGGCGGCAGGTGGCCGCCGGCGTTGCGGCCGGATCGGTCATTCTCGCCATTGCCGAGGAAGACGGTGTGCTCGTCGGCACGGTGCAGGCGGGGCTGGCGCAAAAGCCGAACCAGCTTCATCGCGGCGATGTGATGAAGCTCATCGTGCTGCGCGCCTTCAGGGGGCGGGGAATTTCCCGCCGTCTGATGGAGGCGCTGGAGGCCGAATGCCGCAAGCGGGACCGCTGGCTTCTGGTGCTCGACACCGCCACCGGCAGCGCGGCGGAGGCGATCTATCCGCGCCTCGGCTGGAACCGCGTCGGCGTGGTGCCGGACTATGCGCTTTATCCCGAAGGCGGCTATTGCGACACGACCTTTTTCTACAAGCGTCTCTCTGATCCGTCGCCATGATGGCGTTGTCACAATTGTCTCAACGAACTTGGCGTCTGCTGTGGATTTTGCGCCGGAATGGGGCTACCGACAGAGGGGAAATCTTTCTCGTCAAGGGGCCCCGAAAATGCGTGTCATCTATTCCGAGGATCACAAGCTGCGTGACGCCAAGACCGAGCTGCATGGCGGAGAACTGGTGAAGCCGTTTGAGGGGCCGTTCCGGGTGGAGTGGATCCGGGCCGCGCTGAAGGAAAAGGGGTTTGACGACGAGGTCGCGCCGGCGCGCCACGATCTTTCCGTGCCCCTCAAACTGCACGATGCCGGCTATCTGGAGTTCCTTGAAACCGTCTGGGAGCGCTGGCTGTCGGCCGGCTTCACCACCGAGGCGATCCCGATCTCGCTTCCCGTGCGCCGTTCCTACCACGCCCGGCCGCCGCACAATATCGACGGGCTCCTGGGTTATTACGCCAATTCGGTTGAGACCTCAATCACCGAAGGCACCTATGAGGCCGCGATCGCGGCGAAGGACTGCGCCATGACCGGGGCCGATTATCTCGGCGAGGGACATCGCTTTGCCTTCGCGCTCTGCCGCCCGCCCGGCCATCATGCGGGCATCGACCTCTACGGCGGCTATTGCTTCCTCAACAATGCCGCCATCGCCGCCCAGCGAATGCTCGACAATGGGGCAAAGAAGGTTGCCATCCTCGATGTCGATTTCCACCACGGCAACGGCACGCAGGACGTCACCTATGAGCGCGACGACATCTTCTTCGCGTCGCTTCACGGCGAGCCGGATGATGCCTTCCCCTATTTCTGGGGCCACAGGGAGGAGACCGGCAAGGGCAGGGGCGAGGGCTACAACGCCAACTTTCCCATGCCGCGCAACACCGCCTGGCCGGCCTATAACGAGGCGCTGGAGGCCGCGCTCAGACGGATTTCGGCCTTCGGCGCGGAGGCCCTGGTCCTGTCGCTCGGCGTCGACACCTTTGAAAAGGATCCGATCTCCTTCTTCCGCCTGAAGACGCCTGATTTTCGCACCATGGGCGCCAGGGTCGCCGAGCTCGGCATTCCGGTCCTCACCGTCATGGAAGGCGGCTACGGCGTGCACGAGATCGGCGACAATGTCGCCAATGTCCTGATCGGACTGGAAGAGGACGGAGCCTGAACCCTCCGGCCGGACAATCCCTCCGTTAATGCTGCATTCAGGTTGAAAGGCGTAACGGCACGACCGAAGATTGCGGTCGACCCCTGTCCGGTCCGCCGCCTTTGCTTCAGGTGTTTGCTTCAGGAGGAAGCCGATGTTGAAGGCAGTAAGGAAGGCATTCGTCACGGCCGTGGCGGCGGGCATGCTGGCGGCAGCCGCGATCACGCCGGCAGCGGCGCATCCCGCAGGTGGTTTTCATGGCGGCGGCTTCCATGGGGGCGGTTTCGGTCACTATCACGGCGTGCCCATGGGGCCCGGTCCGGCGCTGCATGGCGGGCTCCACGGGCCTGTCGCTCCGCACTGGCACGGAAATCCGGGCGGCCCCGGCTGGCATGGCGGCGGCCGCTACGGGCCGCATTGGCACGGCAATCCGCCGCCGCCCTACAGGCCGGTCGGTCCCTATCCGGGTCCCTATTTCGGCCCCGTCTATGGCGGTCCCTACGGTCCCTATGGCCCCGGCTGGTATGGCGGCCCCTACTGGAACAACTGGGGCCCGGCGATCACCTTCGGCGCCGGCGCGCTGATTGGCGGCGGCGTTGCGGCAGCCGCATCGTCCGGCGATGTCGCCCCCGTTCAGGCCGGCATCAATCCGAAGCACTATCAATGGTGCGAGGACCACTACAAGTCCTACCGCGCCTCGGACAATACCTACCAGCCCTATAACGGGCCGCGCAAAGAGTGCACCTCGCCCTATTACTGAGACGGCGCGAGAACACGATTTGTGAACGCGCGCGGCGTCTTTTGACCGGCGGCGCGCGCCCTTTCTCCTTTCTGAAACGTTAATCCCGGGTTCAGGCGGGCTTGATTAGTCTCTGCCTGTAACCAAGGATATCGGCGACCGACCCTTCGGCGCGGCAAACAGGAGAATGAGATGATCAGATTGGCAAGGAAAACGGCGGCGGCCGCCATTGCCTCCGCATTCATGGCGGTGAGCGTTCTGCCTGCGGAGGCGATGCCGGTGATGAAGCCGGTCCCGACGGCGGATAATGCCGTGCAGACGGTGCAGTATCGCGGCGGCGATCGCTACAATGACAATCGCGGCGGCTGGGGCCGCAATCGCGGTTATGACAGGCGCTATTACAACGGAGGCGGCTGGGGCTACAACGGCGGTCGGGGCTATCGTCCGCCGCCGCCCGGATATTACTACGACGACGATGACGACGCCTGGGTGCCGCTCGCCATTCTCGGCGCGGGCGCGCTGATCATCGGCGGCGCGGTCGCGGCAAACCAGAGCCGCCAGCCGCAGCAGACCTACGGGGTAAACCCGAAGCACTACGACTGGTGCGAGGCGCGCTACCGCTCCTACCGCCCGTCGGACAACACCTTCCAGCCCTATAACGGGCCGCGCAAACAGTGCCTGTCGCCGTATTACTGATTAGGGTGCGATGAAAAGAGAAGAGGCCGCGCACGCCAGGAGCGTGGCCTTTTCTATTGCCGAAACCCGTATCCCCAACACGTGACAGTCAACATCAAGCTGTAACTGAGACGCGTTTTTTCGGCATCGCTATGGACAAGCGACCCTGATCGACTTTCGGATTTTTCTTCTTGATCACGATATCGATATCGCGGCCGAGCTTGAGGAGCATCCGGAGAATCCTGTCTGACGTTATCCCCTCGAGCTTGCCGTTCATGATTTTGGATACATGGGACTGAGGAATTCCCAGTATCTCCCCGGCATCGCGCTGCGTCAGGTGACGGTGCTTGATGATGGATGCCACCTGAATCGCGAGCGCAGCCTTCAGGCTCAGTTCCTCTGCGTCTGCGAGGCCAAGATCGGCGAAGATGTTGCCCGAGCTTTCCGTTATGTCTTCCGTCATGTCGCTGGTCTCTTCTTGTAGTCATCCTCGGCGAGCTTGATCCGAGACTTGATCATTTCGATGTCTTTGGGCGGCGTTTTCTTGCCAGTCTTCGATTTCTTCTGGAAAGCGTGAAGCACGTACACGACCTCCTTCAAACGAAGAAGGTAGACGCAACGATAGGTGTCGCCATCATGGTCATCGACGATCTCCAAAACGCCGGATCCGACGCCCTTGAAGGGTTTGGCGCTTCCCACCCAGCGACATGGCTTAAGTGCGTCCCTTTTTATACTCATTTAGGTATACCCCGTCAACCTTCAAGCAGGTTTCCCGGAGAGTATGCTATTTCCGCCTGAGGCAGGCCACCGCCTCGACATGGGCGCTCCAGAAGAACTGGTCGACCGGGACGACAGTGTCGATGCTATAGCCGCCATCCCTCAGGATGGCGAGATCGCGGCCAAGGGTCTGCGGATTGCAGGATACGGCAACGATCCGGGCGACATCCGAGCGCGCCAGTTCCTCGGCCTGTTCTTTCGCGCCGGCGCGCGGCGGGTCGAACACGACGCCGTCGAAGGGTGCCAGTTCGCGCGGCAGAAGCGGGCGGCGGAAGAGGTCGCGCCGCTCCGTCGTCACCTGTTTCAGGCCTTGCCGGTTGCGCACGGCCTGGTCGAGGGCCGCAAGCGCCGGCCCGTCGAACTCGACGGCGTGGACGCGGGATTTCGCCGCCAGCCTGAGAGCGAAGGTGCCGAAGCCCGAAAAGAGGTCGGCAACCCGCTTGCTGCCCTTCAGATGCCTGACGACTATGTCCGTCATCGCTTCTTCCGCGCCGAGCGTCGCCTGGGCGAAGCTTGCCGGCGGCGGAAACACCCGCGTGCCCGAAAGGGTGAGTTCCGGCTTCACCGGTTCGACGATAATTTCTTCGCCGATGGCAAGCCGGGCGATGCCCCTGACGCTCATGACCGCGCGGGTGGCTGCCTGCCGGCGTTTCTCCGACGGCGCCTTGATGCCGGCAAAGCTGATGTCGAGACCGGTCTCGGTCTCCATGACGGCGATGCGGAAGGGGTCGCTGGTGGAGACCAGAATGCCGGCCAGAAGCTTCAGCGCCGGGAGCCGCGCAAAAAGCGTCGGCGAGAGCACGGGACACTCCTCGATGGCGACGATATGATGGCTTTCCGGGCTGGAAAAGCCGAGCAGAATGCCGTTTTCCGTGCGGCGTCCGGCAAAGCTCGCGCGCCGCCGCTCTCCGGGCCCGGACGTCACCAGCGGCGCGACGGGGCAGTCGATGCCGTGGGCCGCGAGTGCATCGACCACGACCTGCCGCTTGAAGGCGTCATAGGCGGAGCGTTCGAGGTGCTGCAGCGCGCAGCCGCCGCAGGTGCCGTTCTCGCCGTCCGGCCCGAAATGGCGGCAGACCGGGGCGATCCGGTCGGGAGAGGCGTCAAGCAGCGACAGCATCATGGCTTTCGATTTCTCGCGCGCAACCATCACCGTCTCGCCGGGCAGCGTGAAGGGAATGAAAACCGGGCCTTGCGCATGGGCGGCGATCCCGTCGCCCTGGCTTCCGAGCCGTTCGATCTCAAAGGTTTCAGCGGCCATGACGGTCCAGCCTTTCGGTTGCGCCGGACTTTTGTCCGGCAAGCAGATATTCCTGGTTTCCGTCGCCGCCCTCGATCGGGGAGGGAGTGATGCCAAGGCTTTGCCAGCCCTGATCGCGAACCAGCCAGGCTTCCAGTTCTTGGGCGATCTTCGGCCCGAGCGTGGGATCCTTCAACAGGCCCTTCTTGCCAATATTCTCCCTGCCTGCCTCAAATTGCGGCTTGACCAGAAGCACGCAGAAGGCGCCGGGTTCGGCAAGGGCGAGCGCCGGCGGCAAAGCCAGCTTCAGCGAGATGAAGGAGACGTCCGAGACGACGAATCCCAATGGCCGGTCACCGATGTCAGCGCGCGCAAGGTTGCGGGCATTCACGCCCTCCAGATTGGTCACGCGCGGGTTGCCGACAAGCCGCCCCGCCATCTGGCCATGGCCGACATCGACGGCCGTCACATGGGCCGCGCCGCGTTCCAGAAGCACCTGGGTAAAGCCGCCGGTCGATGCGCCGATATCGACCGCGTCGGCGCCCTCGGGCGAAATATTGAAATGGTCGAGCGCGGCAATCAGCTTCAGCGCCGCGCGAGAAACATAGGCGCCCGCCGGATCATCGACAGCGATGGCGCTTCCCGCGGGCACGGTCTCGCCCGGCTTTTTCGCGATACGGCCATTGACCGTGACGGCGCCGCGCAGAACGGCGTCGCGCGCCCGCGAACGGGTTTCGAAATGGTTGAGGCTGACCAGAAGCTGGTCGAGGCGCTGGGCGGTGTCGGTCATACCCGCTCCATGGACGCATTTGCCGGCAAGCGCAAGCCTTGCCGTTTACCCGGTCGTGCCGGTCGAGATGCCGGAGCGGCCAAGCGCGCGGAAAACCGTATCGACGATCCCGTCGCGGTCGAGGCCCGCCTTCGCATACATCACTTCGGGCTTGGCCTGTTCCATCCAGATATCGGGCAGCACCATCTGGCGCACGCGCAGGCCGCTGTCCATGAGGCCTTCATTGGCGAGAAACTGGATGACATGAGCGCCGAAGCCGCCGGCCGCCCCTTCCTCGATCGTCACCAGCACCTCGTGATGGGCGGCGAGCTGGCGGATCAGGTCGCGGTCGAGCGGCTTGGCAAAGCGCGCATCGGCAACGGTCGTCGAAAGCCCTGCCGCGTTCAGCACGGTGGCCGCCTCGCGACATTCGCCAAGGCGCGTGCCGAAGGAAAGCAGCGCCACCTTCGAGCCATCGGAAATGATCCGGCCCTTGCCGATCTGAAGGATTTCACCGCGTTCGGGCAGCTCGATCCCCGTGCCCTCGCCGCGCGGATAGCGGAACGAGATCGGGCCGTCGCTGTAGTCGGCGGCGGTGCGAACCATGTGCATCAGTTCCGCCTCGTCGGCGGCCGCCATCACCACGAAGCCGGGCAGGGTGGCGAGATAGGTGGTGTCGAACGAGCCTGCATGGGTCGGTCCATCCGCCCCGACAAAGCCCGCCCGGTCGATCGGAAAGCGCACCGGCAGGCCCTGGATCGCGACGTCATGGACGACCTGGTCATAACCGCGCTGCAGGAAGGTCGAGTAAAGCGCGCAGAAGGGTTTCATCCCCTCGCTTGCAAGGCCGGCCGCGAAGGTGACGGCGTGCTGTTCGGCAATGCCGACATCGAAGAGCCGGCTCGGGTAGAGCTCCTGGAACTTGTCGAGCCCGGTGCCGGACGGCATGGCGGCGGTGATCGCCACCACATTCTCGTCATGGCGGGCTTCCTCGATCAGCGCCCTGGAGAAGACGGAGGTGTAGCTCGGCGCATTTGGCTTGGCCTTTGCCTGGGTCCCGGTGACAACGTCGAAACGGCTGACGGCGTGGCACTTGTCAGCGGCGGCCTCGGCCGGGGCATAGCCCTTGCCCTTCTGCGTCACCACATGGATCAGCACCGGCCCGCGCGCATTGTCGCGCGCATTGCGCAGCACCGGCAACAGGTGCTCGAAGGAATGGCCGTCGATCGGGCCGATATGATAGAAGCCGAGCTCCTCGAACATGGTGCCGCCGGTGACGAAGCCGCGCGCGTGGCCGACGGCGCGGGAAATCGCCCGGTCGATCGATTTGCCGAGATAGGAGGTCAGCCGCTTGGAAAAGTCGCGGACCTCGAGATAGGTCCTGCCGGAAGCGAGCCGCGCCAGATAGGCGCTCATTGCCCCTGTCGGGCGGGCGATCGACATGTCGTTATCGTTGAGGATCACGATCTGGCGCGCGCCGAGCGCGCCGGCATTGTTCAGCGCCTCATAGGCCATGCCCGCCGACATCGCGCCGTCGCCGATGACGGAAATGACGTTGCGCGGGTTATCCTGAAGCTTCGAGGCGACCGCCATGCCGAGGCCGGCGGAAATGGAGGTCGAGGAATGACCGGCGCCGAAGGGGTCGTATTCGCTCTCCGCGCGGCGGGTGAAACCGGAAAGTCCGTTCTCCTGCCGCAGCGTCCGCATCCGGTCGCGCCGACCGGTCAGGATCTTGTGCGGATAGCACTGGTGGCCGACATCGAAGATTACCCGGTCATGCGGCGTGTTGAAAACCTTGTGGATGGCGATCGTCAGTTCGACCACGCCCAGGCCCGCGCCCAGATGTCCGCCGGTGCGCGAAACCGCGTCGATCATCTCCGCGCGCACTTCGCCCGCAAGCTGCGGCAGGTCGCGGTCTTCCACGTCGCGAAGGTCTGCTGGCAGGTTGATCCGGTCGAGGATGGAGGTTTTGGCCGGTAGCGTCACGTCTTGAAGCCTCGTGCGCGAAACGGTCGCGCGTTTTCTGTTTCTAAATCGGTTCTAGCGAATTTCAGCGTCCGGGCAAAGGAACAAATTCCGTTTCATCGCCGGGGACGAGGCCGAATCGGCCCTGCCGCCAGTCTTCCTTTGCCTGCTCGATGCGCTCCTTCGAGGAGGAGACGAAGTTCCACCAGATATGCCGCGGTTTTTCCAAAGCCGCTCCTCCGAAAAGCATGAGACGGCATCCGTGTTCCCCAGAACCCGCAATCGTGATCGTGTCGAGGGGCGCGAGCACAAGCAGTTGCTCCGGACCGAAGACGTCGCCGGCGATCTCCACCGCGCCCTCCAGCACATAGATCGCGCGCTCCTCATGCTCGGCGGGGAAGGAGAAGCGCGCGCCCGGCCTGAGCGCAATGTCGACGAACAGCGTATCGGTAAAGGTCCGCACGTCCGCCTTCAACCCGCAGAAATCACCGAGCACCACGCGCCCGCTGACGCCGGCCTCGGAGATCGTCGGCAGCGCGTTCTTCTCCGTATGGCCGAAGGTGGGGTCGGTCTCCTCGTCGCTTTCCGGCAGGGCGAGCCAGGTCTGGACGCCGGAGAGCGCATGCGGGCGCAGCCGGAGATCCTCCGGCGTGCGCTCCGAATGGACGATGCCGCGCCCGGCCGTCATCAGGTTGACGTCGCCGGGCCGGATGACGGTATGGTTGCCGAGCGTGTCGCGATGGCCGATTTCCCCCGTGGTGAGATAGGTCACGGTCGAAAGCCCGATATGGGGATGCGGCTTGACGTCGAGCGCCTCGCCATTGCCGCCGAAGCGCGCCGGACCCATGCGATCAAAGAAGATGAACGGGCCGACAAGCCTGCGCTTGATCGTCGGCAGCGCGCGGCGCACCTCGAACCCGCCGATATCGCTGGTGCGCGGAATGATGAGCTGCGACACGGCATTGCACGACTGTGCGTCGCCGAATTCGGGGTCCTTACCGGGGAAAAACGACATTGCGGCACCTTTCTCAGCGCCGGGCGCTGTCAGTCGGCCTCAGGCCTCATCGAGAGGCTCGGTTCCGGCGGGCTTGCCCTCGCGGTCGAGCCGGATCTTCTCCACCCGCGCTTCGGCCGCGTTCAGCAGCTTGTCACAGTGTTTCTTCAGTTCCTCGCCGCGGGCATAGATGGCGATCGATTCATCCAGCGCCACGTCGCCGCGTTCAAGCCGCGCGACGATCCGCTCAAGCTCGTCCACGGCGCGCTCGAAGGTGAGTTCGGAAACGGCGGTCGGCTTTTCCGGATCGGTCATAGTCCTGCCTCTTGATTTTGCGATCACATCCCGCACTTAACCCGGCGGGGCCGTTCAGGCAAGGTAATGCACGGCGGTGTGATTGCAAGCCGGAGCACGTTTTGATGATCCTGCCTTCCGGCCGCTAACCATTCGGAGACCGCGTCGTTTCATTTGACGTGGAAAGGTTCTATAGAACGGATGGGCCGGCCCGCGCCGCGGGAGGCATGAGAATAAAGACGTGTTGCGTAACGGGCCGCGCGCTCAAGAAAGGCAGGCGGCCGGGAAGGTGTGTCCGATGGACGACAGGCATCCGGAGCGAATTGAACTGCGCGTTCCCTACCGGGATATCGATATGCACGGGCGCATGCACACGGCCGCCTATATCGAGCATGCGGAAGAGGCGCTTGCGCATTTCTGGCGGTTTCGGCCCGAAGTCGCAAACGAGCCGGCCTATGTGGTGCGCAAGGTCGGCTGCACCTATTACCGGGGGCTGCGCAACGGCGAACTCGCGGAACTGACCGTCAGGGCGGCAAAGATCGGCGGCAAGTCGATCGGCTTCAATGTCGCCGTGCAGGCCGGCAACGAGATCGCCGCCGAGGTCGAGCTCCTGTGGAGCGCCGTCCATCGCGACAGCGGCGAGCCCGCGCCCCTGCCTGAGGAAACGCGGGACTGGCTCTATTCCTTCCTCGACTGAGAGGCTCAGGCCGAGCGTTTTGGCAGCAGCGGATAGCCCACCATCACGGCGCGGGCGGCAAGGGCGGCAAGGGCGGCCTTGACCAGGTCTCCGGGCACGAAGGCGACCGTTCCCGCCACGGCCTTGGAGATGCCGAGCCCGACGCCGAAGGCAAGCCAGGCGATGCCGAAGAAATAGACCACCACGATGCCGCCCATGGCTGCGGCGATGAAGAAGCCGAAGGTCTGGCGCAGCGCGCTCTTTGCATCGGCATGCATTTCCGCAAGGCCGCCGGCGATATAGGCGCCCGGCAGCCAGCCAATGAGGAAGCCGGCCGTGGGGCCGACGAAGGCGCCCAGTCCGCCGCGTCCGCCGGAAAGCACAGGCAGGCCGATGGCGACCAGAACGAACATGAGAAGCACGGCAGCCGCGCCGCGCCTGCGCCCGAGGATCAGGCCGGCGAGCATGACGCCGAGCGTCT
>NZ_CFHTCS010000023.1:0-24775 GCF_984369615.1 Martelella sp.
CTGCAGACCTCGCTTGTAACCGCCGACGGCTGGCGGCACGTGCTCATGCCGGCCTTCAACCTGTCGCTGTTCATGATGGGCCTGCTCATCCGCCTGACCCGGGCCGGCATGGTCGAGGCCATGCAGACGGATTATGTGAAATTCGCGCGCGCCCAGGGCCTTCCCGACCGGCAGATCGTGTTCCGCCATGTGCTGCGCAATATCTCGATCCCGATCGTCACCGTCTTCGGCCTCGAACTCGGCTCGACGCTCGCCTTCGCCGTCGTCACCGAAAGCGTCTTCAACTGGCCGGGTGTCGGCAAGCTGATCATCGACAGCATCCTCCAGCTCGACCGCCCCGTCATGGTCACCTATCTCATTCTCGTGGTGATCCTGTTCGTGCTCATCAATCTCGTCGTCGACATCATCTACGCCCAGCTCGACCCGCGCGTGCGGCTGAAGGGAGGCAAGTGATGGCTGATACAGCGCCCGCCGAGGCACCGGTTGAAACCCGCCCTGCCCGTTTCCGCAATTTCTGTTCCGACTTTGCCCGTTCCCCGGTCGCTGTCGTCTCCCTGATCATGATCGTCCTCCTGCTGTTCGTCTCCTTCGCCGCGCCGCTGGTTTCGCCGCAGGACCCGTATGACATGGCGAAGCTCGATTGGCTGGACGCCTTTCTGAAGCCCGGCACGGTCGGCTCGGGCGGCTATACCCATATTCTCGGCACGGACAATGTCGGCCGCGACATGCTGTCGGCCATCTTCTACGGGTTGCGCACCAGTTTCGTCATCGGTCTTTCCGCCGGCGCTCTGGCGCTTCTCGTCGGCATTTGCGTCGGGCTTTCGGCGGCCTATTTCGGCGGCCGCATCGAAGCGTTTCTGATGCGCATCGTCGACCTGCAACTGTCGATGCCGGCGATCCTGCTGGCGCTGGTGCTGGTTGCCGTTCTCGGACAGGGCGTCGGCCAGATCATTCTGGCGCTGGTGATTGCCCAATATGCCTATTTCGCCCGCACCACCCATGGCGCGGCCACAGTCGAACGCGGCAAGGACTATATCGAGGCGGCGCGCTCGACGCCGCTTCCGACGGGCCGCGTTCTCTTCCGCCATCTTCTGCCGAACGTGCTGCCGCCGCTGATCGTCGTCGCAACGGTTCAGGTCGCAAGCGCCATCGCGCTTGAGGCGACGCTGTCCTTCCTCGGCGTCGGCCTGCCGCTGACCGAACCCTCGCTCGGCTCGCTGATCGCCAACGGCTTCAAATACATCCACACGGATCGCTACTGGCTGTCGATCTACCCGGGCCTGTTCCTGATGGTGACGGTGGTAACGATCAATCTCGTGGGCGATCAGGTCCGCACGGTTCTGGACCCGAGGCGCAGCCGATGACCAAAGCACTGGATGTCCGGGGCCTCACCACCCGGTTTGAAACCCGTCGCGGCAATGTCACCGCCGTCAACAATGTCAGCTTTGCCGTCGAGCGCGGCCGCATCATGGGCCTTGTCGGCGAAAGCGGCTCGGGCAAGAGCGTCACGGGCTTTTCCATCCTCGGCCTCGTCGAGGAACCGGGCCATATCACCGGCGGCGAAGTCCTGGTCGACGGTCAGGATCTAAGGGCGCTGAAGCCCGAGGCGCTGCGCAAGCTGCGCGGCGCCAAGGTCGCCATGGTGTTTCAGGACCCGATGATGACGCTGAACCCGGTTTTGCGGATCGGCGACCAGATGGCCATGGCCGTGCGCGTGCATGAAAAGATGTCGAAACGCGATGCCTGGGAGCGCGCCCGCCAGGCGCTCGAGACTGTCGGCATCCCGGCCGCCCGCGAAAGGCTGAAGGCCTACCCGCACCAGCTTTCCGGCGGCATGCGCCAGCGCGTGGCGATCGCCACGGCACTGCTCCACCGCCCGGCGGTGATCATCGCCGACGAACCGACGACGGCGCTCGACGTTTCGATCCAGAGCCAGATCCTTGCCGAGGTGCGCCGGCTTGCCGACGAGACCGGCACGGCGATTGTCTGGATTACCCATGATCTTGCCGTGATCTCCAGCCTCGCCGATGATATCTGCGTGATGTATGCCGGCAGGATCGTCGAGCGCGGCGCGGCCGAGGAAGTGATCGCAGCCCCCCGCCACCCCTATACGGTTGGCCTGATCGGCTCGGTGCCCAGCCTGCACGAGCCGGGCGCGCATCTGCCGCAGATCCCCGGTTCGACGCCGCAGCTTGCCAACCTGCCGTCCGGCTGCCCGTTCAGGCCGCGCTGTCCGCGCGCAACCGACATTTGCGCCACCGAGCCGCCCTTGCATGAGGACGGAACGCATTCGGTTTCCTGTCATCACCCGATGGAGGCCCCATGAGCAAGCCGCTTCTGAAGATCGAAGGCGTTCACAAGCGCTTCACCCGCAAGCCCGGCCTCGTCATCCAGGGCATCAACAGGATCGCCGGCAGGCCGTCGGGCGAAACCGTGCACGCGCTTTCCGACATTTCGCTGGAGGTCGCGGAGGGCGAGGTGCTCGGCCTTGTCGGGGAATCGGGCTGCGGCAAGTCCACGCTCGGACGGGTCATCTCCGGCATCTACACGCCGAGCGAGGGCGAGGTCTTTCTGAACGGCGCGCCTGTTGCCCGCAAACGCGGCAACAATGTCGAAAAGCTCACCACCAAGGTGCAGATGATCCATCAGGATCCGTTCGCAAGCCTCAATCCGCGCATGAAGGTGGGCGAGACGATCGCCGAAGGCCCGCGCATCCACCATATCGTCAAGGCAAGCGAAGTGCGCGCCCGCGTGCGCAGCCTGCTTGCGCAGGTGGGCCTTGAAGGGGCCTATGCCGACCGTCTGCCGCACCAGTTCTCCGGCGGCCAGCGCCAGCGCGTCGCCATCGCCCGCGCGCTTGCCATGGAGCCGGAACTTCTGGTGCTGGATGAGGCGGTCGCCTCTCTCGACGTTTCGATCCAGGCGCAGGTGCTGAACCTGTTCATGGACCTGCGCCGCGCGCTTGACCTGACGGCCGTTTTCATCAGCCATGACCTTTCGGTCGTGCGGCATGTGTGCGACCGTGTGGCGATCATGTATCTGGGTCGCATCGTCGAACTAGCTTCGGCGGAAGAACTTTACGCCACGCCGCGCCACCCCTACACCAAGGCGCTGTTCGCCTCGATCCCCAAGCTCGGCGCCGGGCGCGGCTCGTTCCAGCCGATCGAGGGCGAGATCCCCTCGCCGCTCGATCCGCCGAAAGGCTGCGCCTTCCATCCGCGCTGCCCGATGGCCGGGCCCAGATGCAAGGCCGAACTGCCGCGCCTGAAACCGGCGCAAGGCGGAACGGCAACGGTTGCCTGCCATCTCAATGACGGCGGAACGGGCGCCACAGCAAAACCGGAGGCCGCATGAACGCGTTTTCAAGCCGCATCGCCGAAATCAACGACATTCTCTCGGCCGTCAACCTGCTGCAATGGGATGCGCGGGTGATGATGCCGCCGGGCGGGGCCGCGACCCGCGGCCAGCAGATCGCCACGCTGAAGGCCAAGGCGCGCGAGCTGTTGCTGGAGGCGTCTACGGAAGATGCCGCCGAGACCGTGATGGCAACGTCCGGCGACGAGCGCGAGCGCCGCGCCGCCGGCGACGTGCTTGCCGCCCGCAAATGGCATCTGAGCGTGCCGCCCGCCCTGCTGCGCCGTCAGGACGAGATTTCGATCCTGGCCGGTCGGGCCTGGGAGAAGGCCCGCGCGGAGGGCGATTTCTCCCTGTTCCGTCCGCACCTCGCCGAGATCGTCTCGCTGGCCCGCCAGATGGCCGGTGCGATCGGTTATGACGCCCACCCCTATGACCCGATGGTAC
Organism: Martelella sp.; assembly: GCF_984369615.1. Taxonomy (NCBI): domain Bacteria; kingdom Pseudomonadati; phylum Pseudomonadota; class Alphaproteobacteria; order Hyphomicrobiales; family Aurantimonadaceae; genus Martelella; species Martelella sp. Next base: position 3,802 of record NZ_CFHTCS010000023.1, read on the forward strand.
AGATATACGAACCCGGCGAAACCGCCGCCTCGCTGAAGGCGTTGTTCGATGACTTGCGCGAGGGCATCAAGCCAATTCTCGCTGCCGCGCTCAACCGTCCCAAACCGCGCACGGATTTTCTGTATCGGACCTATCCGGTCGAGCAGCAGAAGGCGCTTTGCGCCGAACTTGCCGAAATCCTCGGCCTCGATTTTGCCCGCAGCCGGCTTGATACCGCCGTCCACCCCTTCGAGATTTCCTTTACCCGCCAGGATGTCCGCATCACCTCGCGCTGGAACCCGAACTACCTGCCGATGTCGATCTTCGGCACGATGCACGAGACCGGCCATGCGCTCTACGAACAGGGCGTCGACCCGGCGCTCACCCGCTCGGCCCATGCCACTGATCTGATCGGCCTTTACGCCGTCGGCGGCAGCAGTTTCGGCATGCATGAGAGCCAGTCACGGCTTTTCGAGAACCATATCGGCCGGTCCGCCGATTTCTGGGCATTGCATTTCGAACGGCTCAAGGCGCATTTCCCGGACCAGCTGGCCGATGTCAGCGAAGAGGAGTTCGTCCTGGCCGTCAACCGGACGGAGCCCGGCCTTGTCCGCGTGGAAGCGGACGAACTGACCTACGATCTGCACATCATGCTGAGAGTGCGCATCGAGATGGCGCTGATGGATGGCGCGCTTGCCGTCGATGACGTGCCGGCGGCCTGGAACGAGGCCATGCGCGAAGACCTCGGCATCGCGGTGCCGCATGACGGGCTCGGCTGCCTCCAGGACGTGCACTGGTCGAGCGGCTATATCGGCTCCTTCCCGACCTACACGATCGGCAACGTCACCGCCGCCCAGATCATGGCCCGGCTCGATGAAACCGAGCCTCGGCTCCGCGATGCAGCCAGGGCTGGCGATCTTGCGCCGCTGCGGCAAAAGCTCGGCGAGATCGTCTGGCGGCACGGCCGCTCGAGAGGCCGCCACGCGGCGCTTTCGGCCATCGGCGCGGAAGCTGGAGATTGCAGCGCCTACCTGAGTTATCTGAGCGGAAAATTCGGATAGGTCGTCGTGGCCACCGTGCATATCGCCATCCCCGCGGCCAATCCCGACTCGCAAAGGCAAGCCATTTCTTACCTATTTGCATTGAAGAGGTAATACCAGTATAAGTCCAGATAATTTTTTCGCATTCACTGGAATCGCATATGGCGACCTCGGACATCATAAAGCGCGTGCGCGCGGAACTCGCCGGAAGCGCAACGGATATTCCTCTGTACAAACGCCTGAAAACGGCGATTGAGGCCGTCATTCTTTCCAATGAACTGCACGCCGGCGAGAGATTGCCGGGCGAGCGCGCTCTGGCCGAATCGCTCGGTCTTTCGCGCGTAACGGTTCGCAAGAGCTTCGCGCTTCTGGAGGAAGACGGGTTGCTCGCCAGGCGCCATGGCGCGCGAACCGAAGTTGCATCGAAAGTCGAGAAGACGCTGTCGAACCTGACCAGCTTTTCCGAGGATATCCGTTCGCGTGGCATGGAACCTGGATGTATCTGGCTTTCCAAGCAGATGAGCCGCCCGTCCCCGACCGAAATGATGGCGCTCGGGATCGGCAGCAGCGAGAGCATATTGCGCATGCAGCGCATCCGGACCGCGGACGGAAAGCCGATCGCCGTCGAGATCGCCAGCGTGCCCCAACGCTTTCTCCCCGCACCCGAGTTGGTCGGCCATTCGCTCTATGACGCGCTGGAAAAAAGGGGTTATCTGCCGCAACGTGCCATTCAGCGCATGCGGACGCGCTCCGCCTCGCAGGAAGACAGCGACCGCCTGTCCTGCCCCCCTCTCACCCCGCTTCTGGTCACCGAGCGCAGGTGCTTCCTGCCACAAGGCGACGTGGTCGAGTATTGCGAGACGCGCTACCGCGGCGATGTCTATGATTTCGTTTTCGAGCTACGGCGATAATACCAGTTATAAACTGGTTGCATTCTGGTCTTTCTTGAGCTGCTATATCGGAAAAAGCAGCGAGGGTTCCGGTGCGTCCAGACATTCTGAAAAACAGCCTGATCGTATCCTGTCAGCCGGTTCCGGGCGGTCCGATGGACGAGCCGGTTTTCGTCGCAGGCTTCGCCATGGCTGCCGTCGCGGCGGGCGCTGCCGCGCTCAGGATCGAATCCGAACGCTATGTTCGCGCGGTGCGCCCGAAGGTCAGCGTGCCGATCATCGGCATCGCCAAGCGCGACCTGGAAGACAGTCCGGTCCGCATCACCCCGTTTCTTTCGGACGTGGACGAACTTGCCGCCGCCGGCGCGGATATCATTGCCTTTGATGCAACCCGCAGGCCGCGTCCGGTCGAACTGGCCGCGCTTGTCGCCGCCGCCCGCGCCCACGGCAAGCTGACCATGGCGGACTGTTCGTCGCTTGAGGATGCCCGAAACGCGCTTGAATGCGGCATCGATTTTGTCGGCACCACCCTTTCCGGCTATGTAGAGGGACCTGAACCCGACGACCCGGATATCGCCCTCATCACCGAAATGGCCGCCCTGACGCCCTATGTCATCGCCGAGGGCCGCATCCGGACGCCGCAGCAGGCAGCCGATGCCGCGCGGGCAGGCGCCTATGCGGTCACGGTCGGCTCCGCCATCACCCGCACGGAACACACCACGGCTTGGTTCCGCGATGCACTCGCCGGCGCATACCGGGCCGCTGGTGACAGCCCGGTTCTCGCCGTCGATATCGGCGGCACGAAATCGATGGCGGCTCTGATCTCCGCTGGCGCGATCATCGAGAAGGCTCAGGTGCCGACCGCCGCAGACGGCAATCCCGACGGCTGGCTGGCGGCAATCGCGGCGGCAACCCGCGACTGGAACGGTCGCTACGGCTGCGTCGGCATCGCGGCGACGGGCCTTGTGGAAGATGGCCGCTGGCAGGCCCTGAACACGGCGACCCTCAATATTCCCGGCGCCTATCCCCTGGCGGAGCGCGCCGCAAGCCTCTTCAAGGCGCCCGTCCTCGCCCTCAACGACGCCCAGGCGGCCGCGTGGGGCGAATATCGCGCTGCCAAGGAAGCCGTCAGCTCCGTCGTTTTCCTGACGATCTCGACCGGTATCGGCGGCGGCGTCGTTAGCAACGGCAGGCTGATGACCGGGCTTGCCGGACATTTCGGGCTGACGCGCGGCGCATCGGGCGGCGCGGGGCCTCTGGAGGACCGGGTTTCCGGCAAGTTTATCGCGGGCGAAGCCGCCCGGCTCGGACACGACGCCGACACGCCCTCGGTGTTCGCGGCCGCGGCCAGAGGCGAGGCATGGGCCGCCGGCATCGTCGACGGCTCGGCGGCAAAGGTTGCGACGCTTTGCGCCGATATCAAGCTGATGTTCGATCCCGACATCGTCATCATCGGCGGCGGCATCGGACTGGCCGACGGTTTCCTGCCGCGGGTTTCGAAAAACCTTGCAGCGCTGCCCGCACGCCTGAGGCCGGACATCCGGGCGGCGCGCTGCGGTGCCCAGGCCGGCCTGATCGGAATTGCCGATCTGGCGCGCTCCGCAGCGAGAGAAGGCAAGCCATAACCGGATATGTGACTGACTGAACAAACGCCAAAAAGAGAAGGGAACTCGACATGATCAAGAAAACGACAATTGTGGCCCTTGCCGGGCTTCTGGCAGGCACGGCCCTGCCGGGTATTGCCAATGCAACCGTAACCGTGCTTGGCTGGCCGGGCGGCTCGGAGGAAGCCGCGCTGCGGGCGGCAACGGACGTCTACAACGAAACCGCGCGCGAAGACGACAAGGTCGAACTGATCTTCTTCAGCCGCGACGGCTTTTTCGACAAGCTCCAGGCCGACCTTGCGGCCGGCTCCGATGCTTTCGACATCAACCTGATCGCCACCTATTCGATCGGTCGCTACGCGCCGTACATGGAGCCCATCAACCTTGGCGACGACGCCGAAACGGTGTTCGGCAAGGCCGTTCTGGAAACCATGCAGTATGAGGGCCGGCAATACGGCGTTCCGACGGACCTCTCCCTCCACTTCATGTATTACCGCACCGACCTTCTCGACGCGCTGCTCGGCGACGAGGATGCCAGGGCCGAATATTCGAAAATCGCGGAGGAGTATCTCGGCAAGCCCATGGCGCCGAAGCCGGCGGACGAATGGACCTGGGATGACTGGGCGGCAACGGCGCTCTACTTTACCAAATCCATCAACCGGGCAAGTCCCGTGCGCTACGGCACGGTGCTGCAGATGAAGAACCTCCTGTTCAACATGATGGTCTTCCAGTCCCTGCCGCGCTCCTACGGCGCCGACTGGCGGGACGCGGAGGGCAACATCACGATCGATTCCGAGGGCTACCGCAAGGGTCTCGCGCTCTACAAAACGCTCTACGACGCGGGCGCTACGCCGAAGGATTCGCTCTCCTACGAATATGCGGAAACCAATGCCGCCTTTGCTGCAGGCCAGGTTGCGACGGCTCTTCAGTGGAATGCGGCCGCGGGCGAACTGACCGATCCGGAAAAGACGCCTGCCGTCGCCGAGGTGACCGGCGTGGTCGCGCCGCCTGCCGGCCCGAACGGGCGGGCGGACCATATCCACGGTCTCGGACTTGGCCTCAACAAGAACGCAAAGAACAAGGAAGGGGCGCTCAGGTTCCTGCAATGGCTTGCAACCGAGGACGCCGCCCTGCTTTACGCCGAAAATGGCGGCTCTCCGGCCCTCATGCCTGATGTGGTCGCGAAGATCGCGGATGACCGGCCGGACCTGGTGGACCTCGGCAACTTCGCCAGCCGGTATGGTTATGTGATGGATGGCGGGACATCCGCCAACGCGCTGTCGATCTACGAGGTACAGGCCCGCGAGTTCACCGGCTACTGGTCGGGCCAGCAAAGCCTCGACGAGGCGCTGGCCAATACCGAGGCCGAAATGCGGGACCTGCTGAACCCGTAAGGCAGAACGGCGAGGTGCCAGCCGCGATCGCGGCTGCGCCGGATTGCTCCCGGACCGGCCCGAACGGCGCCGCCCGGGAGCTTTCTCCGGGCCAAAAGCCTTCTGTATTCCGGCATGACCGGACGAACCACGGCGGCGAACCACATGCAACTTGTAAATCGCGGCGAAGGGCGGCTTTTCCTGTCCCCGCTCGTCATATTCCTGCTGCTCTTTCTGGGCTTCCCGGCGATCGTCAATCTGGTCTATTCGATATCGACGGTCACCTTCGAAACCCTGCGCGCGCCGGAATTGAGTGGATACGGCAACTATCTCGACGTGTTGAGCGACCGCTATTTCTGGCAGGCATCCTGGTTTTCGCTGCGCTTCGGCATCATCACCGCGCTCGCCGAATGCCTGATCGGCCTGTTTCTGGCGATCTTCCTCAACCCGCTTCTCGGCAAGAGGCCCTATCTGATGGCGCCGCTGATGCTGCCCCTGATGGTGGCTCCCGCCATGGTCGGCCTGATGTATCGTCTGGTCCTGCACGAGTTCGCAGGCCCCGTTCCCTACTATCTCTGGATGTGGTTCGGCGACAGCCCGGCCTTTCTCGACGCCGACAACGCCTTCAGGACGCTGGTCGTCATTGAGACGCTTCAGTGGACGCCCTTCGCCTTCCTGCTGTTCCACACGGCCTATTCCGCCATCCCAAGCGATGTGCGGGAGGCCGCCGCGCTCGATGGCGCAAGCGGATGGACGCTGCTGACGAAGATTGAGCTCCCGCTGATCAAGCCGACGCTGATCATCGCGTTTTTCATCCGCTTCATCGACGGCTTCCGCGTGTTCGACAATATCTATGCCCTCACCGGCGCGGGTGCAGGCGGCTCCACGACGTCGCTCTCGATCTATATCTATCAGGCCTTCTTCAAACAGGGCGCCATCGGCAAGGCGGTTGCCGCCTCGGTCGTTCTCTTCATCGCCTCGCTCGTCGTGCTCTATGCCCTGACGGCGCTCGGCAGCCGCAGGAAGGAGAAGACATGATGATGAGGACCTTGCGTTGGATCGTGTTCGCCGTTGCCGCGATCGCGATGAATTTTCCGGTGATCGTGACGCTCATCACCTCCTTCAAGAGCGCGCGCGAAATCAGCTCCAATGCCGGGCTATGGATCAACGCTCCGACGCTTTCGAACTACCTGTCGGTGCTGACGGACACGACCCGGTTCAACATCTGGCTCTATCTCTTCAACAGCACGATGGCGGCCCTTATCGGAACGCTGCTGGCAATGGCTCTCACCTTCCCCGCCGCCTACGCGATTGCTCGCTCAGAGACCGGGCGCCGGGTGCTCTTCCCGATGGTTGTCAATCTGAGGGCCGTGCCGCTCATCATCTTCGCGATCCCGCTCTACATGATGTATCAATGGCTGGGTCTGCTCGACACCAGGGTCGGCCTCGGCCTCATCCTCACCATCGTCAACATTCCCCTGGCGCTCGTCATTTTCGTCAATGCCATTGCCGATGTGCCCGTAGAACTCGACGAAGCCGCCAAGGTGGACGGCGCGTCGACGCTTGCAACCCTTCGACGCGTGATCTGGCCCGTCGTCAGACCGGCAATGCTGACGAGTTTCATCTTCGGCTTCATCACCGCCTGGAACGAGTTCCTGTTCGGCCTGATGCTGACAACCAGCAAGGCCGTACCGATGACGGTGGGCGCATCCTTTTTCTTTGCGGCATCGGGCGGCGGCGTAAACTGGGGCACGGCTTCCGCCGTCATGATCATCGGCGCGCTGCCGCCGGCCGTCATCGGCCTGATGATGTACAAGCAGATTTTCGGCTCCATGACGGCGGGCGCGGTGAAGGGCTAGAAGCCCCGCGGTCGTCGACAAGAACGGCTTGCAAGCAGGCGGAAGCCATTTCAGGGGTCGGCGCACGCTCGCCCATTGACGGAGCCGATCATTTAGATTATACGCTTAATCAATGCCATTTCTGGAGGATGATCGGTGACGACCGGGCAAAGGCGCGCGAAGCGCGTAACCCAAAGCGATGTTGCGGCGATGGCCGGCGTCTCCACCGCCGTCGTCTCCGCCGTGATCTCGCCGAAGCCCGGCAAGACCATCCGTGTCGGCGAGGAGGCCGAAAAGCGCGTGCGCGCCGCCATGGAAACACTGGGCTATGCGCCGGATATCGTGGCGCAGTCGCTGGCAGGCGGAAAACGCAACATCATCGGCGTCTTCACCTATGAAGCCGTCTTCCCCTCCGACCGCGAGAACTTCTTCTACCCCTTCCTTCTCGGCATCGAACGCGGCGCCATGAAAACTGGGCAGGATCTCCTGCTGTTCACCTCATCCTCGCTCGACAAGGGGCCGCGCAGCATCTTTCCCGCGGGCACAAACCGCATGGGCGTTGCCGATGGCGCGATTCTGCTGGGCGAGGAGCCGGAAAAGAGCGAGTTGAAGCGGCTTTGCGAGACCGGTTTCCCCTTCGTCACCGTCGGTCGGCGCGTGGCCAATGGCGCAGAACTCAATTGGGTCGCGGCCGACTATGCGGCAGCGGTCGAGGATGTTGTTTCCCGCTGCGCCGCTCTCGGGCACCGCAAGATGAAGTTCCTGGGTAGCAGCCGTGTGCGCGAACAGAACGAGGACCGCGAACAGGGATTTATCCAGAGCCGGCGGCAAGGCCTTGATCTTTCCGTCGAGCGGTTCGACGCGGATGCGCTCGACGCGGCATGGACAAGAAGGTGCTTAGCGGACGGATATTCCGTGGTGCTGACGGAAACCTTCGCCCATGCAACCGCTCTGGAACGCCAGGTCGCGGCCTGCGGCGGCAGCATACCCGAAACCCTTTCGGTTGTTGCGCTCGCAGCTCCGCTCACCATGACCGCAGACGTGGAGCGCTGGACGCGGATATCGGTCCCGCGCGAAGCCATGGGCGAGCAGGCCGTGGAAAAGCTGATTGCCCGCATCCGCAAACCCGAGGCCGAAATAGCCAACACCACCTTGCCCTGCGGCTTCGTGCCGGGGGAGACACTGAAAGCCATCTGATCTGACAACGGGAGGATTGAGATCATGACACGTCAATTGATTAAGCGGTTAATTGTTGCAACGGCGCTGTGCGGCGCGATGGGCACGGCGGCAAGCGCGGAAAACCTGCGCTTTACCGTCTGGACCGGCAGCCAGGCCCATCTCGACATGTTGAACGGCATCGCCGAGGGTTTCGCCGAAACCCATCCGGACGTCACCGTCCAGTTCGACACCATCCCCTTCGGCGACTATGTGCAGAAGCTGACGCTGCAGCTTGCCGGCGGCAACCCGCCCGATCTCGGCTGGCTTCTGGAGAACTCGGCGCCCGCCTTCGTCGAAGCCGGCGTGCTGGCCGATGTCGGCGATACGCTGAATGGTACGGACGGTTACGACTATGGCGACCTTTCCGAACCGGCCATGGGCCTCTGGGTCAAGGATGACGCCGTCTTTGGCGTGCCCTTCTCCACGTCGCCCTTCATCGTCTACTACAACAAGTCGCTTTACGACGCTGCTGGCCTTGAGACACCCACCGAACGCGCCGCAGACGGCTCGTGGACTTGGGACCAGCTCAAAAGCGACGCCGCCGCACTGCGCGATGCCGATGCCGGCGTCTGGGGCTACGAGACGGTCGACGGCCAGGGCTACGGCGCGCGCGTCTGGCACAACCTGATCCCGATCATCCGTGCCCATGGCGGCGATGCCTGGACGGACGGCAACTGCCGGCTGGACAGCGAACAGTCGGTCGAAGCGGTCAAGCTGTTCCACGATATGGTCTATGCAGACGGCTCCGCCGTACCGCCCGGCGAACAGGGCGACTTCTTTTCCGGCAACGCGGCGCTGACTGTCGCGCAGATTTCCCGCGTCTCGAAGCTTGCCGATGTCGATTTCGACTGGGGCATCGCGCCGCTGCCCGCCGGCCCCGCCGGCGAAGCCGCCACCATCGGCCAGGCCGGCGTCGTTGCCTTTGCCCAGGGCAAGAACAAGGAGCTTGCGGCAGAATTCCTGGCCTACATGACCAACAAGGACAATGTCGCGACCATGGCTGCGTTCTTCCCCCCGGCGCGCAAATCCGTGCTGGAAAGTGAAAGCTTTCTTTCGAGCAACCCGGCCGTGACGCCGGAACAGATGGAAATCGTTGCCGAAGGCATCGAGACCGGATCGGTTCTGCCGAGCCATGAGCGCTTTCCGCAGATCGAAGCTGAGGCGCGGCCGGATTTCGATGCGCTGTGGTCGGAGGACGCCGATATTCAGGCGACCATGACCAAGCTGTGCAAGGATATCCAGCCGCTGCTCTGAGAGGGCGCAATACCTTCCGGAAAGACAATTCTCGCCGCTGGCACTCCCGGCGGCGAGAAGAGAACTGCATTCAACACCGCCCGCAAAGGAAGCGACCATGTCCGCTGCCAGAACGGGGCCATCCCTGACGCTCAGAACGCGCGAGGCAATCGCGGGATGGCTCTTTGTAAGCCCGATACTGACGGGTTTTCTGATCTTCTTCGTCGGCCCGCTGATCGCCGTGTTCTACTATTCCACCACGGAATGGAACCTGCTCAGCCAGCAGTCCCGCTTCGTCGGCATGGACAATTACGTCGACGCGCTGACCGCAAACGACACGTTCTGGCACGTGCTCGGCAATTCCCTGGTGTTTGCGGCCGGCCTCGTGCCGCTCAATATGGCGCTGGCGCTCGGCCTTGCCCTGGCGCTGTCGAAACCGATGCGCGGCGTCGTCATCTTCCGCACCGTGTTCTTCGCCCCCGTCATCACCTCCGCCGTCGCCTGGGCGATCATCTGGACCTTCCTGCTCCAGCATGAATCGGGCGCGGTCAACCAGGCGCTTTCGGTCGTCGGCATCGACGGGCCGAACTGGCTGCACGAACCGAACTGGGCGATGGCCTCCGTCATCGTCACCCGCGTCCTGAAGACCGTCGGGCTCAACATGATCCTCTATATCGCGGCGCTGCAAACCATCCCGCGCGACTATGAAGAGGCGGCGCGGCTCGAAGGCGCCAATGGCTGGGACATCTTCCGCCGCATTACCTGGCCGCTTCTGGCGCCGACGACGCTGGTGATCATGGTGATCACCGTTGTCGGCTCGCTGAAGGTTTTCGACCATATCTATCTGATGACCGGCGGCGGACCGCAGAACGCCACGCTGGTGCTCGCCTTCTACATCTACGAACAGGGCTTCAAGTTCTTCAACACCGGCTATGCCTCGGCGCTCGCCGTCATGCTCTTCGTGCTGATCCTGGCGCTCACCATCCTGCAGATGCTCTTGAAGGCGGTGCGCAAATGAATTACCGGCTGGAACAGAAAATCACCCGCATATGCTGGGTCGTCGGCCTCGCCGCCCTCGCCATCCCCTTTGTCTTTCCCTTCATCTGGATGCTCTCCGGCGCGCTCAAGGGACAGGCGGACGTGTTCTCCTCGGCCTCGCTCATCCCGCAAACCGCGCACTGGTCGAACTTTTCCGAGGTTTTTGCCTACCAGCCTTTCGCAAGGCAGTATTTCAACTCGCTCTATATCGCCGTCATCGTTACCACGCTGACGCTGTTCCTGTCTTCGATGGCGGGCTACGCGCTGGCGCGGCTGCGCTTTGCCGGAAGCGCGCTCGTGCTGCTGATGCTGATCTCGGCGCTGATGATGCCGGAGGAAGTGACGATCATTCCGAACTTCTTCCTGATGCGCGAACTCGGGCTGATGAACACCCACATGCCGCTGATCCTGCTGCCGCTGTTCGGTTCGCAGGGCGTGATGGCGACCTTCCTGATGCGGCAGTATTTCCTGGCGCTGCCGAAGGAGCTGGAAGAGGCCGGCCGGATGGACGGGCTCACCCGCTTCGGAGTCTATTTCAAGGTGGCGCTGCCGCTGTCGAAGCCGGCGCTGTCGGCTGTCGGCATCATCACCTTCCTGTTCTCGTGGAACCTGTTTCTCGAGCCGCTGGTGTTCGTGAACGACATCAAGCTCTTCACTCTTCCCCTGGCACTCGCCAATTTCACCGACACCTACGGCCTGCCGCTCTGGCACCTGCAGCTTGCGGCCACCGCGCTTGCCGTCATTCCCATGCTCATTGTCTACATTCTGGCCCAGCGCCAGATCGTCGAAAGCTTCGCCCTGTCAGGCGTGAAAGGATAACAAAATGAAGGAACTCACCAGCGATATCGTGATCATCGGCGGCGGTCTCGGCGGGGTGGCCGCAGCGCTTGCGGCACTCAAGCTCGGCCGCAGCGTCATCCTCACGGAGGAGTTCAAATGGCTTGGCGGCCAGCTCACTACCCAGGCTGTGCCGCCGGACGAAAACCCATGGATCGAAAGCGACGGCTCGACGGCAAGCTACCGGCAACTGCGCGCGGAAATGCGCAACTACTATCGCCGCAATTATCCGCTGACCGACGAGGCCCGTGCGGACGAAAAGCTCAATCCGGGCAGCGGCAATGTCTCGCCGCTCTGCGCCGAGCCGCGCGCGGGCGTCGCCGCGATCGAGGCGCTTCTGGCGCCATGGTTTGCGACCGGTCGGCTGACCGTGCTGATGTCGGCAAAGCCGGTCGCGGCAGAGACCGACGGTGATCGCTTCACGGCGGTCACCGTGCGCTCTTTCGAATATGGCGAGATGGTCCTGACCGGCCGCTATTTCATCGATGCCACAGAACTCGGCGATCTTCTCGAGCTCGGCAATGTCGAGCACGTCATCGGCGCGGAAAGCCAGGCCGAGACCGGCGAGCCCGCAGCGCTTGCGGGGAATGCCAATCCGTTTGACCAGCAGGCGGTCAGCTGGTGCTTCGCGATGAGCTATCATCCGGAGGAGGACCACACGATCGAGCGGCCGCGCGACTATGACATCTGGCGCGACTTCAAGCTCGATTTCTGGCCGGACCGCCAGCTCTCCTTCATCGGCCCCAACCCGGTGACGCTCGAGCCCGACAACCGCCCGCTCTTCGTCGGCGACAGCGATGCGAAATTCGCGCCCGACAACTGGCACTACCGCCGGATTTTTTACCGCAGGCACCATGTCGGCAACCACTATGACTCCGACATCTGCCTCGTCAACTGGCCGCAGATCGACTATTGCGGCGGTCCGCTGGTCGGCGTTTCAGCGGAAGAAGCGGAGAAACACCTGGAGGGCGCGCGGCAATTGTCGCTGTCGATGCTCTACTGGATGCAGACCGAGGCGCCGCGCCATGACGGCGGCTACGGCTATCGCGGCCTAAAGCCGGCGGGCGCCGTGATGGGTACGCTCGACGGCCTGACCGTCGCCCCCTATATCCGCGAGAGCCGGCGCATCAAGGCGCTGTTCACGGTCACGGAAAACCATGTCGGCATCGATGCCCGCGCGGGTCTCAAGGGGGCGGAACAGTTCGCGGACAGCGTCGGCGTCGGTTCCTACCGCATCGACCTGCACCCCTCGACGGCGCCGCGCAACTACGTCGACATCGCCAACTGGCCGTTCCAGATCCCGCTTGGCAGCCTGATCCCGAAACGGGTCGAGAACATGCTGCCGGCCTGCAAGAATATTGGCACCACGCATCTGACCAACGGCTGCTATCGCCTCCACCCGGTCGAATGGAACATCGGCGAAAGCGTCGGCGCGCTGGCCGCCTATTGCATCGAGAACGACATCAGCCCGCGCGGCGTGCGCGAGACGGCGGACCGGCTTGCCGATTTCCAGCGTCTCCTGACGAGCCGTTTCGAGGTGCCGCTCGCATGGCCGCAGCATATTCGTGAAACCCCGAGGCTCGAGCTCTTCGGGCGCGTGGAGTAGACCTATGGCGAAGCTTGAACTGAAAGACATCCGCAAATCCTACGGTTCGGTCGAGATCATCAAGGGCATCGATCTTGCCGTCGAGGACGGCGAATTCTGCGTCTTCGTCGGGCCGTCGGGCTGCGGCAAGTCCACGCTTCTGAGGATGATCGCCGGCCTTGAGGACATCACCGGCGGCACGCTCGAGATCGGCGGCACGCGCATGAACGACATCGCCCCCGCCAGGCGCGGGGTCGCCATGGTGTTCCAGTCCTACGCGCTCTATCCACACCTGACGGTGAAGGAGAATATCGCCTTCGGCCTGAAGGTTCGCAAGGTGGCGGCCGACAGGATCGAGGAACTGGTGAGCGACGCCGTCACCATGCTGCAACTCGAAAAGCTCACCGAACGCTATCCGCGCGAACTCTCCGGCGGCCAGCGCCAGCGCGTCGCCATCGGCCGCGCCATCGTCGGCGAGCCGGAAACCTTCCTGTTCGACGAGCCGCTGTCAAACCTCGATGCAGAGCTCAGGGTCCATATGCGCACCCAGATCTCTGAACTGCACGAGCGACTGAAACGCACGATGATCTACGTGACCCATGATCAGGTCGAGGCGATGACGCTCGCCGACAAGATCGTGCTGTTGCGTGATGGCAGGATCGAACAGGTCGGCACGCCGCATGATCTTTACGAGCGTCCGCAGAACCTCTTCGCCGCGCAGTTCATCGGGGCGCCGAAGATGAACATCTTCGAACTGACCGGCAGCTTCGAGGGCTTGCGCGCGGCCTTTGGGCTGGACCGTTCCGCGCGCTACTGCGGCATTCGCCCGGACAGCCTGACGATCGCGCCGGATGGCGAAGGCGCGCTGGCAGCCCGTGTCAGGCTTACCGAATATCTGGGCAATGCGCGGCTGGTTCACGCCGACGTCGAGGGCCATGGGCCGGTCATACTGGAACAGCCGGCCGGCGCCGAGATCGCGACGGGTTCCCGGATTGCCCTTTCGGCCCGCCGGGACAGTATCCATGCCTTCCGGGAGAACGGAAACCGGATAGAATAGGCAGCGCTGGAGGGCGTGCAGGATCAGCCGGGGGAGCAGCGAGGCTCCCGACTCCGTTTCCGCCCCTTGCCGTCTCAGCCCGGAAGTCGAACCAGGATTGAATAGTGCTTTCCGGCGTCGATGCGTTCGATCCTGTTGCCGCCAAGCGTCTCGGCGTCCACGACCACGACAGGGCCCTCCAAGGTCGCATCCTTTTTGACCTCGACGTCAAACGTTGCGCCCCGGAAGGCCCGGCTGAAATGGTAGGACTCCCACTCGGCCGGCGGTTGCGGCGCGATGACGACGCCGTCGCCGTCGCCGCGCAGACCACAGAGCCGTTCGATGACCAGGCGGTAATACCAGGAGGCGGTCCCGGTGTTGAACAGGTTGCTTGAGCGGCCGGCCGTGCGCGGATACTGGTAATAGGCGCCGCGATAATAATTCGGCAGGTAGAGCGGCAGCTGTCCGCGGGTTGCAATGTCCTTTGCCTCCGGGCGCGTCAGCATTTTGGACAGCACGGCATAGGCGCGGTCATTCTCGCCGATATGGTAGAGCGATGCCGCATAGAAGGCGGCAGCGTGATTATAGACCGCGCCGTTCTCGCCGTTGCCGGGCCATTTCTGCGTTACCCGGCCGACATCGTCGCGCATTGCCGTGTAGGCGGGAGCGAACATGGCTGCGCCATAGGGCGTGTCGAGCTGCTCATCGATCGCCCGAAGCATGCTGGCCCGCTTGTCTCCGTCCGCCGCCCCGGCGAGAAAGGCCCAGCTCTGGGCGTTCAGATAAATCCGGCCCTCGCTGTCGGTCTGGACACCGAACGCAACGCCGTCATCGGTAATGCCGCGGGCATACCACTTTCCATCCCAGAGATAATGGTTGATGCTGTCGTTGAGCTTCCCGGCTTCCCTTTCCAGCCAGCCGGCAGCCTCGCTGTCGTTTTCGGCACGGCACATATCGGCCCAGGTCGTCATCGCGTAGCTTGCGGCTTCGGCCAGCCAGCCGGAGACTCCCCTGCCCTTGTAGCCAACCATGTTCATCGGGTCGCACCAGTCGCCCTGTGCGATATAAGGAAGGTTGCGCTCGTCGACCTCGCCGGCGAGGAAGCGCAGCGCCCGCGTCACATGCTCATACAACGTCGCGTCCTCCTCGCTGTCGGCCCAGGCGACGTTTTCGGCGAGGACTGCCCGGTCCCCGGTTTCCTCGATATAGGCCTTGGCGGCGATAACCAGCCAGACGGCGTGATCGGTGTGCGGGATCTGGTTGATGTATTTCAGCTCCGTATCGGGCCTGAGCAGGATGCCGTCGGGAACCTTGCCGGAAAAGAACTGCTGGCTGGCGGTCCTGAGGAGCGCCGCACGCGTTCTCTCCGGCGCGATGAAGATCATCCCGAGCCCGTCCTGGAGATAGTTGCGGGTCTGCGGATCCGTGGTCAATCTGTGAGTGTCGCCGTGATAGAAGACCTGGCGCGGCAGCCAGTAATTGACGAAGTGATTAAGATCGTCATCGGGCGAGCGAAGCACAAGAGTGCCGAGACCGGAACGGATATAGCGATCATACTCCTGCCGCACCGGCGCGAGCGCGCCCCCGAGATAGTTCTTCGTCAGGGCCGTTATCTCGGCCTTGTCGACGGCCGGGCCGAAGACGAAGCGAAAGTCTTCGCGCGCGCCGGGTTTAAGAACGAGATCCCATTGCATGATACCGGCCGGATTCTCATAGCTGGCATCCCCGCCGGCGAGATGGCCGCCATCCTGAAGGGCGGAGGGATTGTGCAGCCCGCCCTCGCCCTCGAAGGCGACCTGAGCAACCTCGAAATGGTCGGGCTTTCGGTCTGCGGCAAAGAAGGTGATGTCCTTCAAGTGCTTGTTCTTGAAGTATTGTTCGACCTTTTGATAGGGCGTCACGCTAGTGCAGACGATGGCGTTGAGGTCAGCGTCGAAATGTCCGCCCCGGTTCATCCATGAAGAATAGCCGACAGGGAAGAACGGAACGAAGGAAAGCGTTTTCTTTCCGTCCGTCAGGTTGGTGATCCGCACGGACCAGATTTCCGCGACGTCCTCGACCGGAAGATCGAGCCGCAACTCGACGCGCACGCCATCCTTCTCGATCACCCATCTGATGTCCGAAAGGCCGGGCTCGAAGCTGAAGCGGTCGAGTTTCGCCCGCACCGGCTCGTAAGGTGCTGAAAACAGCTTCCCCGTCTCATTGTCGCGGATATAGAAGAAGCGGCCAGGGTGATGCGGAAAATAATCCTGTTCCGGCTGCATGAAGGTCTGCGCGGCGATGGTGGGAACATGCGCGTATTTGCGCGGCTCGGGATCCATATACTGGCTCACGGCGTAGCCGCGCGCACTCATCTGGATCATCATTTTGCGGTTCCAGAGATAGCTGGCGGCGTTGGGCGCCAGCGTCGGATCGGTCAGGCGGAAGCGTTGTCCGTTCTCGATGAAGGAAGTCATCCTGCACTCGTGCGTTGGTGTTGGTATTTCGCCTTCAATCCGGTGCGGCCGTCGAGCGCCTGACTGAGAGCGAGGGCTCGAACCGCTCCTGAAACGGAAGGTCCATGTCGTAGGTGAGATTGAGCAGTTGCCGGCAGGCCGAACGGGCCATCTCCTCGATCGGCGCATGGATGGTGCTGAGCGGCGGGGCGGTGTAGGCGGCGAAATCGACATCGTCATAACCGAGGACCGAAACCTCGCGCGGAACCGAGCGTCCGCGATTGTTCAGCTCCGAAATCAGCAGCATGGCCACCTTGTCGTTTCCGCAGAACACGGCTGTGAAGTCGAGATTCATATCGAGGAAAGAACGGACCAGCCGTTCTGCGGCGGCATAGCTGAAAGCGCCTTCGACCACATAATCACTCGGGATGGAGCGGCCGAGCTTGCCCATCTCGTCCAGGAATCCGTCATGGCGCTGGCGGGCATCCTGCGCGGAAAGCCGTCCGGTGATCACCGCGATCCGTTCGTGACCGAGCTCGACAAGGTGCCGCGCGGCCAGCCGCCCGCCCAGTTCGTGGTCGATAAAGAAGCACTGACCGGCCAGAGCATCGGCCTGATGGTTGAGCAGCACCAGATTGGCAAAATGCTCGGATGTTCGCGCCAGCTCGAACGTTCCCTGAAGCGAACAGGACATCAGGATGCCGTCGCAGTCGCGGTTGACCAGATAGTCAAAATGCGCGCGACGATCGGCATCGGACTGGGCGTCCTCCGCATTGGCGAGAATCATGTGCTTGTTGTGAAGCCTGAGCTCCTGCTCCACCGCGCGGATGATCATGTGGTAATAGGGGCCCTCGAGGGATGGCACCCAGACCCCGATCAGATCGGACCGGCGCGACGACAGCGACCGCGCCATGCTGTTGGGCCGGTAGTTGAGCTGCTTGATCGCACGTTCGATTTTCTCTGCCGCCTTACTCGAAACGGAACCGTTTCCAGAAATATACCGGGAGACCGTGCCCGAACCAACGCCAGCCAGCCTCGCAACGTCTTTCACTGTCGCCATATCTGAACTCCCCTCCACCCTTTCTGCCCGGCGTCAACGCCATATCATTTTATTATTCAACGGGTTTTGGTCAAAAACAATATCTTCAAGGTCGAGCCCTCATCTTTTTTTGCAGGAACCATTGACAAAATCAAGTGCCTGTCGTTGTAATTGGAACCGATCCCATTTTGAGATCGAAACACTTTTGAACGGACCATCTGGTCCCTCAGACGACCCTTTGGGGAGGACATATGTTTATTCTGAAGAATGCGGTGACCGCATCGGCCGTAGCGCTGACCGTGGCAATGTCCGGCGCTGCCGGCGCTCAGGAACCGCTTGATGCCGAAGTCATCCACTGGTGGACATCGGGCGGCGAATCCGCCGCGATCGGCGTTTTCGCCGACGCCTACAACGCCAATGGCGGCAACTGGCAGGACAGCGCTGTTGCCGGCGGCTCGGCTGCGCGCAGCGCCGCCATCAACCGCATCATCGGCGGCGACCCGTCGACGGCGGCGCTCTTCAACACCTCGCAGCAGTATCACGAGATCGTCGAGGAAGGCCTGCTCAACGACATCGACGCCGTGGCGACTGAAAACAACTGGGATGAGATCCTGCCTGCGCCGATCGTCAACGCCGTGAAGATCGACGGCAAGTACTACGCCGCGCCGGTGAATATCCATATGCCGCTGTGGTTCTGGTATTCCGTCGACGCGCTGGAACAGGCCGGCGTCGAGAACCCGCCCGAAAGCATGGACGAATTCTTCGCTGCGCTCGACAAGCTTCAGGAAGCCGGCATCACGCCGCTGGCACTTGGCGGCCAGCGCTGGCAGGAAAACTCCCTGTTCTCGGCGATGCTGACCAATGTCGGCGGCGGCCAGCTCTGGGAGGCGGTCTACGCCGACAAGGACGAGGACGCCATCCATTCGCCGGAATTCCGCGAGGTCATCGAAACCTTCATCGCGCTGAAGCCCTATGTCGACGCCGCATCGCCGGGGCGTAACTGGAACGACACGACCGCCATGCTGATCAATGACGAGGCCGGTTTCCAGGTCATGGGCGACTGGGCCAAGGGCGAGTTCAAGCAGGCCGGCAAGGAAATCGGCACGGATTACGGCTGCATTCCGGGCCTGCGTCCCGACAGTCCCTACGTTCTCGGCGGCGACGTCTTCGTCTTCCCGAAAACCGACGATGCCGAACAGATCAAGGCACAGCGCCTGCTCGTCGAAGTCATGACGGATCCGGAAACCCAGGTCGAATTCAACAACCTGAAGGGCTCCATCCCGATCCGTTCCGACGTCGATGCCTCCAAGCTCGACGCCTGCGCCCAGCTTGGCCTTGAGATCATGTCCGATCCCAGCCGCCAGGCGCCCGACGCTTCGCAGATGATGGCCGAATACATCTACGGCTCGGTCCAGGATGTCGTGACCGAACTGTGGAACACCGACATGTCGGTCGACGAGGCCGTCGAACGCTTCGACCAGGCCCTCAACGGCTGATCCATCCATCTGGAACAATCATGCGGGAAGGGGACCCTTGCGGTTTCCTTCCCGTTTTCAAGGGAGGTTCCGTTGCACGCCGCCGCCTTCACCCGGCATATCAGGCGCAACCTGTTTGCCTATATCGCCCTGCTGCCGATGGCCATTGTCGTCGTCTTTGCCTATCTGGGCACGATGCTCTGGTCCGTCCGGCTGTCATTTTCCAGTTCGCGGCTTCTGCCCAAGGACGACTTTGTCGGCTTCGCCCAGTACACGAGGCTTTTCGAAACCTCGCGCTGGATCACGTCTCTGGAAAACCTGGCGGTCATCGCCTTCTTCTTTCTTCTGATCTGTTTCGTTCTCGGCACGCTGCTGGCCATTTTCATCGACCAGAATGTGCGCGCCGAAAGCCTGTTCAGGACTGTTTTCCTTTACCCCTATGCGATGTCCTTCGTGGTGGCGGGCCTGATCTGGCAATGGATCCTCAATCCCGACCTCGGCATCCAGGCAACCATGCGCGATCTCGGCTTCCCGAATTTCGTGCTCGACTGGACGGTCAATCCGGACAAGGTGCTCTACGCCATCATTCTGGCGACGGTCTGGCATGGCTCCGGGCTGGTGATGGCGCTTATTCTGGCGGGCCTGCGCGGCATCGACACCCAGATCTGGTCGGCGACGCGCATCGACGGCATTCCGCCATGGCGCGTCTATCTTTCGATCATTCTGCCCATGCTCCGGCCGATGATCATCACCTCGCTGGTGCTTCTGTCGATCTCGATCGTGAAAATGTACGACGTTGTCGTCGCCATGACCAATGGCGGACCAGGCACTGCGAGTGAGGTGCCGGCCAAGTTCATCATGGACAACCTGTTCGAGCGCGCCAATATCGGCCTTGCGACCGCCGCCTCGACCGTACTCCTGATCACCGTTCTGCTGATCATGGTCCCGGTTCTCTATTCCCAGTATTTCCGCAGGAACGGGAGGGCGTCATGACGCAGAAATCCGTCTCAAAGCGACCGGTGAAGGCAGAGCGCGTCTGGGGACGCTTCGGCGTCTATGGCTTTCTCTTCTTCGTCGCGCTGTTCTTCCTGCTGCCGCTCTATGTGATGCTCGTCACCTCGTTCAAGAGCATGGACGAGATCCGCCTCGGGCTGATCTTCGCGCTGCCGCAGAATTTTTCGCTCGATGCCTGGATCAAGGCCTGGACGAGCGCCTGCACCGGGCTCGACTGCACCGGGCTTCAGGTCGGCTTCTTCAACTCGGTGAAGATCCTGATCCCGAGCGTGATCCTCTCGATCCTGCTCGGCGCGGTCAACGGCTATGCCCTGTCCTTCTGGCGGGTGAAGGGGGCGAATGTTCTGTTCGCCTGCCTGCTGATGGGCTCGTTCATTCCCTACCAGGTGTTCATCTACCCGCTGGTGCGGTTTTACGCGCAGGCCGGCATCTATGGCTCGCTCCCGGGCATCGTGCTCACCCACATCATCTTCGGCATGCCGGTGATGACGCTGCTGTTCCGCAATTATTACATGGGCCTGCCGATGGAGCTGTTCAAAGCCGCCCGCATCGACGGCGCCGGCTTCTGGAGGATTTTCCTTTCGATCATCCTGCCCATGTCGGTGCCGATCACAATCGTCGCGGTCATCATGCAGGTCACGGCGATCTGGAACGACTTCCTGCTCGGCCTGGTCTTTGCCGGTCGCGACAACCTGCCGATGACGGTCCAGCTCAACAACATCGTCAATACGACCACGGGCGAGCGCGCCTATAACGTCAACATGGCGGCAACCATTCTGACCTCGCTGGTCCCGCTTGTCGTCTATCTGGTTTCCGGCCGCTGGTTCGTGCGCGGCATCGCTTCCGGCGCCGTGAAAGGATAAGTCCCATGAGTTCTGTAGCCATTCAAAACCTCGACATCCGCTACGGCAGCGTGCATGTCGTCAAAAGCCTCGACCTTGAAATCAGGGACGGCGAATTCCTGGTCCTGCTCGGGCCCTCGGGCTGCGGCAAGTCCACGCTGCTGAACGCGATCGGCGGCCTGACCGATGTCAGCGGCGGAGCGATCCATTTCAATGAAAAGGACGTGACCTGGGTCGATCCCAAGGACCGCGGCATCGGCATGGTGTTCCAGTCCTATGCGCTCTATCCGACGATGAGCGTCGAGCGGAACATGTCGTTCGGGCTGAAGATTGCGGGTGTGCCGAAGGCCGACATCGAAAAGAAGGTGGCGTGGGCCGCAGAACTTCTGCAGATCACGCACCTGCTCGACCGCAAGCCATCAGCCCTTTCCGGAGGCCAGCGGCAGCGCGTCGCCATCGGCCGGGCGCTGGTGCGCGACGCCGACATCTTCCTGTTCG
>NZ_CFHTCS010000024.1:0-24560 GCF_984369615.1 Martelella sp.
CCTGCGCGCCTGAAGGCCGAGCAGGCCGGCGTGAAGGAAATCTTCATTGAGGATGTGCGCGAGGAATTCGTCCGCGATTTCGTCTTCCCGATGTTCCGCGCCAACGCCGTCTATGAAGGCGTCTACCTGCTTGGCACCTCGATCGCCCGGCCGCTGATTTCCAAGCGCCTGATCGAGATCGCAAGGGAAACCGGCGCCGACGCGATCGCCCACGGCGCGACCGGCAAGGGCAATGACCAGGTCCGTTTCGAGCTTTCGGCCTACGCGCTGAACCCCGATATCAAGATCATCGCGCCCTGGCGCGACTGGACCTTCAAGAGCCGCACCGACCTTCTGGAATTTGCCGAACGGCACCAGATCCAGATCGCCAAGAACAAGCGCGGCGAAGCGCCCTTCTCCGTTGACGCCAACCTGCTGCATTCTTCCTCGGAAGGCCGCGTGCTGGAAGATCCGGCGATCGAGGCGCCGGAATATGTGCATATGCGCACCGTCTCGCCGGAAGCCGCGCCCGACAAGGCGACCATCATCAAGATCGGTTTCGAGAAGGGCGATGCCGTTTCGATCAACGGCGAAAGGCTGAGCCCGGCAACACTGCTCGCAAAACTCAATGATTATGGCCGCGACAACGGAATCGGCCGTCTTGACCTGGTCGAGAACCGCTTTGTCGGCATGAAGTCGCGCGGCGTTTACGAAACGCCCGGCGGCACCATTCTGCTCGCAGCGCATCGCGCCATGGAGTCCATTACGCTTGACCGGGGCGCCGCGCACCTCAAAGATGAGTTGATGCCGAAATACGCGGAGCTGATCTATTACGGATTCTGGTTCTCGCCCGAACGCTACATGCTGCAGGCCGCCATCGACAAGAGCCAGGAACATGTGGAAGGCGAAGTGACGCTGAAGCTCTACAAGGGCAATGTCATCGTCACCGGCCGCGAAAGCGACAAGTCGCTCTATTCCGAATCGCTCGTCACCTTCGAGGACGACCACGGCGCCTACGACCAGAAGGACGCTGCCGGCTTCATCAAGCTGAACGCGCTGCGCCTCAGGACCCTTGCCAAGCGCGACAACGGCTGATCTCGCGATCAGACGCCTGGATCTGGAGAAAAGCGGGGCCATCGGCTCCGCTTTTCTTCTTGAAAGATGTCGCGTCCGTTCGGCAGTGTGCCGCGATGGGCCTTTCGGATGTCAGGCAAGCGGTTCGGAGGCTTGGATGTCATCCTCCGCGGCTTCGTGTGTGACCGCAAGATGCGGGCGTTCGGCGAGACAGAGCGAGACATAGCTCAAGACCGCAATCGCGCCCATTGTCGGGACGACGACCTGAATGGCGAAAACGGGCGAGCCGATCGCCGCTGCAATGATGCCGGTGACAAGGCCTGCGCCCATCTGCATGAAGCCCATCAGCGCGGAGGCCGAGCCGGCGATTGCCGGGAACGGCAGCAGCGCGGCGTTCATCGTGTAGGGCATGACGAAGGCGATGCCGAAGGCGAAGCTTGCGACCGGAAGCATGACCGAAAGGTAGCTGATCGGCAGGAATTCGACGGAAAGAGCGATAGAGGAAGCCCCGAGAACGATGAAGAGCAGCCCGACCCTGACCAGGGAACGGGACGAAAACCGGCCAAGAGCAAAGCGAAACACCACAGAACCGACGAAATAGGATCCGGTCTGCAGCAGCATGCCCATGCCGTATTGCGACGGCGTGAGGCCGGCGACCTTGATCAGCACGAAAGGCAGAATCGAAGCGAGCGCGTAGAGGGTGCCGGCCGAGGAGGCAATCAGAAGCGAGGCGGCCATGAACCGGCCGCTTGCCAGAAGCCGGCCATAGGCCTTCAGCAATGGCAGCGGCCGCGCCTTCTTTCGATCAGGCACAACGGTTTCGGACATCATGGTGACGAGGACGGCGGTGCTGACCGCGCCGAAACCCGCCATTGTCAGGAATATCGCCTTCCAGTCGAAGACGGACAGGATGAGGCCTCCGATCGTGGGTGCGATTGCCGGCCCCACGGCGAGCACGATGCCGATCATGTTCATGATGCGGGCCGCGGGCTCGCCGGTAAACTGGTCGCGGACAATGGCGCGCCCGACCGTCAGCCCGGCCGAGGCTCCGATCCCCTGGACGAGCCGTCCGAGGAGAAGCGTGTTCACATCCCAGGCGAAGACGGCAAGGAGACTGCCGATCATGTAGACCATCAGAAACCCGATCGCCGTCTTTCTGCGCCCGAAGGCATCGGCAAGCGGCCCGGCGACAAGCATCGCGAAGGCAAATCCGCCGAAGAAGACGGACAGCGACAGCTTGATCGCCGCATCCGTCGTGTCGAAAGCGATCGCAAGCGTCGGCATGGCTGGGGTATAGATGGCGAGCGAGAACGGGCCGAGCATGGTCATCATCGCGCCGATCAGGCTGGAGCGCCGCTCGCTCATCTTCGGCGTCGGCTGGGTCATTCCGTCGGTCATGGTCATTCCTGCAAGCGCTGCGAGAAATTGCCGCGCATGATCTTCAGCGCGGTTCGCAGCATCTGTTTCTCTTGGTCGGAAAGGCCCTCCTCAACCTCTTCGATCAGTTCATCGGAGTGGCGCCGGATCGCGGATAAAACCGCGCCCGCGCGCCTGGTGGTGTGAATGCATTTCGCCCGGCCGTCGCTTGGATCGGAACGCCTTTCGATCAGCCCCGCCTTTTCCAGCCGATCAAGGTAGCGCGAGAGCGTCATCGGCTCGATACCGAGTTCCTCGGCGATCTCGCTTTGCCTGGCGCCCTTGCGGGCGGCAATGCGCGAAAGCGCCCGCGCCTCGCCCGGCGTGACGCCGAGGCCCGCAGCGCCGATCCTGCGCTCGAACGCGGCGCGGAACAGGCGTGCGACATCCGTCAGGAGGAAGCCAAGGCGGTCGGCGCTGATCTCGCTATCCATCGAACATCCGGCAATTGCAATTTAATAAGCGTTGCTTACTATCTTGTCTGGCAATCATCAAGCCCTGCTTTTTTCCGTCGCAGCCAGACAGCCTCTTGTCAGAAGCCCGGCGATGGCTCACACATCGAAAAACCGCGCTTGCGGACAGGCATGAGAACGGGAATGACGGCAATGGCAGACGCAAAAGAACGCAATCCGGCACTGACGACCTGGGACGGGGCTCTGGGCCTGCCCCATTTCGACCGGATATCGGACGAGGACTTCGCGCCCGCCTTCGAGCGGGCCATGGCCGACCATCTCGCCGAGATCGACGCGATTGCGGAAAATTCCGAAGCGCCGAGCTTCGTCAACACGGTGGAAGCCCTGGAAGTCGCCGGCGACGCGCTGTCGCGGGTGGCGGCTATCTTCTTCACCCGCGCCGGCGCCGATACCAACCCGGCGATCCAGGCGCTGGAGCGCGCGATCGCGCCGAAGCTTTCCTCGCATTATTCGAAGATCGGCGCCAACAAGGCGCTGTTCTCCCGCATCGACGCGCTCTGGCAGGAGCGGCAGACACTTGGCCTGAGCGAAGAACAGACAATCGTGCTTGAGCGCCACTGGAAAGGGCTCGTGCGCAGCGGCGCGCAGCTTGGCGGCAACGAACAGCAACGACTTGCCGCAATCAACGGACGCCTCGCCGAGCTCGGAACGCAGTTCGGCCAGAACGTGCTCGCCGACGAGAGCGAATGGGCCATGTTCCTCACCGAGGATGATGAGCTTGCCGGCCTTCCCGATTTCCTGACCGACGCCATGGCGGGCGCTGCTGCCGAGCGTGGACGGCCCGAAGCCCATGCGGTGACGCTGTCACGCTCGATCGTGGAGCCTTTCCTCACCCTGTCGTCGCGGCGGGACCTGCGCGAAAAGGCCTTCCGCGCCTGGACCGCCCGCGGCCTCTCCGGCGGCGAACATGACAATCGCGCGGTGATGAAGGAGACGCTGGCGCTGAGGGCCGAAAAGGCGAAGCTGCTCGGGTACGAGAACTTCGCGGCCCTGAAGCTCGACAACACCATGGCGAAGACGGCGGACGCGGTGGACACGCTCTTGATGGATGTCTGGGAAAAGGCCGTGGAGGCTGCGGGCGAAGACGAGAAGGAACTTCAGGCGCTGGTCGCCGAGGAGGGAGAAAACCACGATATCGAGGCCTGGGACTGGCGCTATTACGCCGAAAAGCTCAGGACCCGGAAATTCGCCTTCTCCGAGAGCGAGGTGAAACCCTATCTGCAGCTGGAGAAGATTCTCGAAGCCTGTTTCGCGGTGGCCGGACGGCTGTTCGGCATCAACGCTGTCCACCGCCCGGATATCGTCGCCTATCACCCCGATGTCCGCGTCTACGAGATCCGCGACGACAAGGATGAGGCCTTCGCCATCTTCCTCGGCGACTATTTCAACCGCGCGACCAAGCGTTCCGGGGCCTGGATGAACGCCCTGCAAAGCCAGCACAAGCTGACGCTGCCGAACGGCAGCAAGGGCGAATTGCCGATCGTCATCAATGTCTGCAATTTCGCCAAGCCGGCCGAAGGCAAGCCGGCGCTTCTGTCGCTCGATGACGCGCACACGCTGTTTCACGAGTTCGGCCACGCGCTTCACGGCATGCTGTCCGACGTGACCTATCCGTCCGTCTCAGGCACGGGCGTCGACCGGGATTTCGTGGAACTGCCCTCGCAGCTCTACGAGCACTGGCTGACCGTGCCCGACATCCTGCGCGCCTACGCTCTTCACCACCGCACCGGCGAGGCCATGCCTGACGCCCTGATGGAGAAGGTGCTCAAGGCGGCAAACTTCAATCAGGCCTTCTCGACCGTGGAATACACCGCCTGCGCGCTTGTCGACATGCATCTGCATACGGCAGCAACGCCGCCGGCCGACCCTGTCGCCTTCCAGGACGGCGTGCTGAACGCTATCGGCATGCCGAAAGCGATCGCCATGCGCCATGCCATACCGCACTTCCTGCATATCTTCGCCGGAGACGGCTATGCGGCCGGCTACTATTCCTACATGTGGTCGGAAGTGCTCGACGCCGACGCTTTCGAGGCCTTCGAGGAGACGGGCGACGTGTTTGATCCTCGACAGGCCGAACGTCTGAGGACGACAATCCTGTCGCGGGGCGGATCGGTTCGCGCCGGGGAAGCCTATCGCGCCTTCAGGGGCAAGATGCCGAGCCCGGATGCCATGCTGCGCGGACGCGGCCTGCTGCCCTGACGGCAAGGCTGCCGCGGAGACTACGCTCAGGAACCGGAATCCGCGACGTCGGAAGACGGCAACAGCAGCTGGTCGAAATCGACTCCGATCATGCCCAGCAGCACGACCAGGACCACCAGCACAAGTACAATCCAGAATGGTTTGCGGTTGTAGAAAGGGGTGGGCCTGAAGCAGTAGGAACAGGTCTTGGTCCCGAACCTGAGCTCATGATGGCATGAACATGAAAACAGTCTGATATTCTTCAACGTCTACCAAATCCGATCCTGGCCGGAGCGCTCCCAGGAGCGATAAACCGGCATTTCCATCCCGTGCACAGCAGCCCGATCATGTCTTCGGCGGGCTGCCCGAAAGCGACGCTCAACTTTGAATGGTCATTTATGAACGTTAGCTGAAACGTCCGCGTAACACGTTTGGTTCCCCGAAAAAAAGCATAAATTGTTGTCTGACAACAACGACTTCGCTGACAGCGCTACCCAATTGGCATCGCGGCCCCGGAAAGCCTTCGGCTTCACCGCAGGCGGAGCGCCGCATACTATATGAACACCAGAGATTGAAAGCGCGATGCGTCCGAATCGAACGGAAACGGCAGGATTCGCGCAATTTGAAGAATGCAATTTCGGCCAGTCTTGAAATATTGCTGCTTGCGCGTACCCCTCTCCGAAATACACCTCCAAAACGAAGAGCTATCACGCCGCCCGGGCGAGGCGTCTTCAAAAAAGCGTGATCGGGATGCGCCGACCCTATTTCAGCCAAATTGCCAAATGTGGCGAGGTCCTGACATACGCCATTCTGGCCTCATCGCCGATCGGCTATGGTCTGCGGCAATGGCGGCATGTCGCCGCCCTGTTCAGGACCGGCAATATGGACAATCTCCATCGAAAACGTCTTGTCATCGGAATCAGCGGCGCCTCCTGCGTCATCTACGGGCTCCGCGCCCTGCAAATTCTGCGCGGGCTCAATATCGAGACACACCTTGTGATGACGGCGTCGGCGGAAGTAACGCTTGGCCACGAAAGCGATCTCAGCGTTGCCGACGTCCATGCGATGGCCGACGTCGTCTATGCGCCCGACGATATCGGCGCGGCGATTGCGAGCGGCTCCTTCCGCACGATGGGGATGCTGGTCGCCCCATGCTCGGTCCGCAGCCTGTCCGAGATCGCCACGGGCGTAACGGCGGGGCTCCTGAGCCGCGCCGCAGATGTCACGCTCAAGGATCGCCGACGACTGGTGCTGATGGTGCGCGAGACGCCGCTCCACCTCGGCCATTTGCGCGCCATGACCCAGGCAACGGAAGCCGGCGCCATCATCATGCCGCCGGTGCCCGCCTTCTACACGAGGCCGAAAAACCTCGATGACATGGTGACCCAGACGGTGGCGCGCGCGCTCGATCTCCTCGGCATCGATAGCGATCTGGTTCGACGTTGGGGCGAATGAAACGGTGGCGCCGCACGGGCCGCCCCCCGGAGCCAAGCGTAATCGTGCTTTCCATGCCCTCGCGCCGGTCGTATGCTCCAGCCAGAAACCCGGCGTGCGAGAACGACGGGCGCCATAACAGGACACTTCCGCCATGCAGCCCGAAATTCGCGTCCTGGACCTTGCCGAAATCGAAACGCTTCTCGACTGGGCGGCGGCCGAAGGCTGGAACCCCGGGCTCGGCGATGCTGTTCCGTTCCTGGCGGCAGACCCCGCGGGATTCTTCGGCTGTTATGTCGAGGGGACCATGGTCTCCGGCATTTCCGCCATTGCCTACAGCGACGGTTTCGGCTTCGTCGGCCTCTACATCACCCGAAAGGATATGCGCGGCAAAGGCTATGGGCGGCTGGTCTGGGAACGCGCAATGGCCTATCTCGGCGGCCGCACGATCGGGCTTGACGGGGTGCCGGAGCAACAGCCGAACTACGCCCGGATGGGCTTTGCCGCCGATTACGGCACGGCGCGCTGGAGCGGCGTGATCGATGCCGCGCACTGCGCCGGCCATGCTGAAACCCGCAAGGCCTGCGACACGGACCTGGACCGCATCGCCGCTTTCGACGCGGCCTTCTTCCCCGCGCCCCGGAAGGCCTTTCTCGGCGCCTGGCTTGCGGCAGCGACGAGCGCGCGACTAATCGAGAAGGACGGCGAGATCTTCGGCTATGGCGCTGCGCGACAATGTCGGGACGGCTCGAAGATCGGCCCGCTCTTTGCCAAGACGCCGCAGGCGGCGAAGGCGCTTCTGGCGGGGCTTGTCGCCGATATCGGCAGCGAGCGGGTCGATATCGACGTACCGCTGATCCAGCTTGGCTTCATCGCCTGGCTGGAGGCTGCCGGCCT
Organism: Martelella sp.; assembly: GCF_984369615.1. Lineage (NCBI taxonomy): Bacteria > Pseudomonadati > Pseudomonadota > Alphaproteobacteria > Hyphomicrobiales > Aurantimonadaceae > Martelella > Martelella sp. The sequence continues at coordinate 7,452 of NZ_CFHTCS010000024.1, forward strand.
TGTCCGCGGCTTCGAGACCGCGCGGATGTATCGCGGAACCACGCCTGCCCTGCACATAGCCGGCGTCTTCGCCGTCACCAGTCTCGAACTCGGATAGGCCTGCCTTCGGCTTCGACAGAAAACGGGGCGGCCCATCGACGGAGCCGCCCTGTCGCGATCGCAAGGAGAGATTGTGCGCCTACCAGGCCGTGAAGCCGCCGTCGACGACGACGTTCGAGCCGGTCATGTAGGACGACGCATCGGAGGCGAGGAAGCGGATCACGCCGTTGTATTCGTCGACCTCGGCCTGGCGGCCGAGCGGCACGCGCTCCAGAAACGCATCGATGAATTCCTTGTCGTAGGAACCGGTCTTCACGCCGCCAAACGAGATGATATTGCAGCGGACTTTCTTCGGCGCCCAATAGGTTGCGAGATAGCGCGTCAGGTTCAAAAGGCCCGACTTGGAAGCTGCATAGGAAACGGCCTTGACGAAGGGCACGCCGTCGCGCTCCAGCCGGTAGGCATAAAGCGCCTGGTTGGGCGACACCATGCCGTACATCGAGCCGACATTGATGATCGAGCCGCGTTCTTTCTCGGCCATCTTGGTGCCGACGACCTGGCTGGTCAGCATCACACCGGTCAGATTGGTGTCGATGATTTCGTCCCAGTATTTCTGGGGGTAGTCCTCGAAAGGCGCGTTCTGGTCGGCCGCGCCGTCGGGCTTGGAATCAATGCCGGCATTGTTGACGAGAACATGCGGCACGCCCCAGTCGGCGATCAGCTGATCGGTCGCGGCCTGAAGCGCCGCCTTGTCGGTGACCGAGGCTTCATAGACCCTGATCCGGTCCTCAAGGCCCGGAAATTTTTCCGCGATCTGGGCCTTCGAGAAAGGCCGGCGCGAGTAGATGGCGACCTTGGCGCCGGCCTCTGCCAGCGACTTCGAAAACTGGGTGCCGAGCTGGCCCAGCCCGCCCGTGACGACGATGATGCGACCTTCAACGGAGAACATCTTGTCCATGGTTTTTCGTCCTTTCAGAAGGGGAGAGTTTGAATTGGCGGCGCACCCGCCGGATTGAATTCATTGCGGGTTTTGAACCGCGTCTTTTTCGTCCGCCGCGCCGCGCCGGAAGTAGAGGATCGAGCGAAGCGCGGTCGCGACCAGGATCAGGCAGACGGCAACGCCGAGGAAGGCGGCAATGGGACGCTCGAAAAAGCCGAGAAGATCGCCGCCCGATATCTGCATCGACATGATGAAGTTGCGTTCCAGCACCGGCCCCAGAACAAGCCCCAGAATGACGGGGGCGATCGGAAAGCCGTTGCGTTCCATCAGATAGCCGACGATGCCTGCAATCAGCATGACCCAAACGCCGAACAGCGTGTTGTTCACCGCATAGGAGCCGAGGAAGCAGCACACCAGAATGATCGGCACGATCACCGAGCGCGGGATCGAAAGAACGTGGCGGGCGAGCTTGATCGCGGCGTAACCCAGCGGAAACAGCAGCAGGTTGGCAACGAAGAAGCAAAGGATGATCGCGGTCGGCATGGACGGGTTTTCGACGAACAGCCGCGGGCCCGGATTGACGCCCTTCATGAACAGGACGCCGACGGCAATGGCGGTGACGGCGTCGCCCGGGATGCCGAAGACGAGCGCCGGGATCCAGGCGCTGGAAAGCCCGGCATTGTTCGACGAGGTCGACTCGATCAGCCCCTCCGGATGACCGGTTCCGTATTTCTCCGGCGTCTTGGAGAACCGCTTGGACATGCCGTAGGCAATCCAGGCGGCGAGATCGCCGCCGATGCCCGGCAGCGCGCCGACGGCCGTGCCGAGCGAGGCACCGCGCAGGAAGGAGAAGGGATATTTGCGGAACAAGCCGAATATGCCCTGAAACGGCACGATCTTTCCAAGCTTCGGCATCTCCGCACCGCCGGTCTGGCCGGTGGTGAAGCCGCGCAGGATCTCGGAGAAGGCGAACATGCCGATCATGACGGGAATGAAGGAAACCCCGCCCATCAGCTCCATCTGTCCGAAGACGAAGCGCGGCGCGCCGGTGGTGATGTCAAGCCCGACCGTGGAGATCAGCAACCCGATCAGAAGCGAGGTGAAGCCGCGCGCCGCATCGCTGCCCGAGACCAGCGCGCAGGTCAGAAGACCGAGCACGGCCAGCCAGAAGAACTCGAAGCTGGAGAAATTCAGCGAGATCTTCGCCAGCAGCGGGCCGGTGACGAGCAGGACGGTGGCGCCGACAAGGCCGCCCATGGCGGAAAAGAAGAAGCCGATGGAAAGCGCGGTCGACGCCTTGCCCTTCAGCGTCATCTGATAGGATTCGTCGGTATAGGCGGCCGATGCCGGTGTTCCGGGAATACGCAGGAGCGTGCCCGGCATGTCGCCGGCCGAGATCGCCATGGCCGTCGATGAGACGATCAACGCGATCGCGGGCACGGGCGCCATGTAGAAGGTGACCGGCACCAGAAGGGCGGTCGACATGGTCGCCGTCAGCCCCGGCAACGCGCCGATGAAAAGCCCGTAGACAGCGCCGAGCAGGATGGCGAGCAGCACATCCACCTGGAAGACGATCGAAAGGGCCTGAAGCAGCGTATCGGCACTCATGACAATATCCCTCCCAGAAGGCCGGCGGGAAGCGGCACCAGCAGGCCTTTTGAAAAGCCGACATAGAGAAGAAGCACGACCGTCGGGCTGACGATTACCGTGACCATCCAGGATGCGCCCATCAGCAGCATCAATACGGCCATGTAGATGAAGGCGTAGAGCGGAAAGCCAACGCTTTCGAACAGGAAGATGCCGAGCACGAGGCCGGCAAGCGTCCAGACGGCCGCCAGTTTCTTGCGCATCGGCACATGCCATTCGGACAGATCGACAAGCTTCTGCCCGCCGCCGGCGATGAAGGCGCCCATGCTGATGGCAATGCCCAGCCCGATAAAGCCGATGCCCACCAGCATGGGCATGAGGTCCGCACCGAAGCGCACGCCCGGAACCGTGGGGAGCCTTGTCGCCCCCACGATCACGGCCGCTCCGAAGAGCGACAAAGCGGGCCCGGTAATCCGGTCGCTGATTTTCATGTCAGTCCACTCCGACGGCGTTACTTCGCCAGACCCAGAACCTTCATGGTCTCGGCAAGGCCCTCATAGTCGTTGTAAACCGTCTGTTTGAAGGCGGCGGCGTCCTGATAGGCGACCGAGAAGCCGCGCGACGACATGAACTTCTGGAAATCCGGGTCATCGCAGATTTCCTGAAGCGCTGCCTCGAGCTTCTCGACCGTTTCGGCCGGAAGACCGGCAGGGCCCGCAAGGCCGCGGAACGGCATCGGCGACCACTGGACGTCAAGCGCCTCGGTCGTGGTCGGGATATCGGGGAAGAGCGGGCTGCGCTCGTCGGCGATCAGAGCCAGCGTCGCCACTTCGCCGGCCTCGACCAGCGAGCGGGCTTCCGCAGGGGATGTGGAGACCACATCGATGGCGCCGGCGGCAAGCTGCTGCAGCGCGGGCGCAGATCCGTCGGAGGCAACCCAGGGGCTCGCGTCCGGGGCAATGTCGAGCTTGTTGAGAAGCCCGGCCCAGGCAAGGTGAGACAGGCCGCCGCGGTTCGCGCCCGACGCGGTGATCTTGCCGGGATTGGCCTTGACGTCGTCGATCAGCGCCTGCACGCCGTCATAACCGGCGTCGGCCTGAACGTTGATGCCGATCGCATCGGCATTGTAGCGGCCGATATAGTCGTAGCTGTCCGGATTGACGCCCGGCAGGCCCTGCGTTTCGTACATCGTGCTTTCGATGGTGATGACGCCGATCGTGTAGCCGTCCGCCTTGGCGTTGGCGATGGCCGAATGGCCGACAAGACCGCCGCCGCCGGTGCGGTTGACGACATTGAAGGGCTGGCCGAATTTTTCTTCCAGATCCGCGGCAACGGCGCGCGCGGTGGCATCGGTTCCGCCGCCGGCGGACCACGGCACGATCACCGTAACGGCGCGCTCCGGCCATTCGGCATGGGCAGCGCCCGCAAGCCCGAGGAGGGCCGCAGCGGCAACCGTTGTGTGGACAAGTGTCTTCAGAGTGGATTTCATATCTACCTCCCGTTGTGAGTCTTTCTTCGAACCCGCTTCATGAGCGACCCCGCAGCGACATAACACTTGACTTATGACTCATGACATAAGTATTGTCAACCGAGCGAAAGGACATGGAACGCATGATGAGAACCGATGCCGAAAAAGCGAATGGCGGACTGCTGAAGCGACGCGAGCGGCTGCATTCGGAAGTATCGTCCATTCTTGAGAGCCGCATTCTCAACGGCGAGCTCAAGGTCGGCGACCGGCTCGACTCCGAAAGCGCCATCGCCAATGAGTTCGGCGTTTCCACCCGATCCGTGCGCGAGGCGATCCAGGTGCTTGAGACCAAGGGCCTGGTGCGACGCCGCCACGGTGAGCGCACGGAAGTGGTGCGCGACGACGTCGATGGCTATCTTGAGACGCTGGCCGTCACCGTACGCCAGCGTTTTTCCACCGATCCCGACTACCTGCTCCAGCTCATGGGCGTGCGCCGGATGATCGAGGCCGAGGTTCTGGAAATGCTGACGGACCGAGAAGACCCGGTGACGCCGGCGATAGAAGCCGCACTGGCGGACATGCGCACGGCCCGTGACGAGGGCGACTTCTCCGGCTTCGTCAATGCCGATGCCGCCTTTCACCTCGCGCTGGTGCACGCGACCGACAATCAGGTGCTGCAGCACATCTATGACAATCTCTCCGGCCTCATCAACGAGGTGATGCACATTTCGAGCCGCGTGCCGACCAAATCGCTTGACGAGGCCTATGCCGAACACGCCAGCATTTTCGACCTGATCAGGGCCCGCGACAAGGCCGGATCCAAGGCGCTGCTGCGCGCGCAGATCGACAATTCCGCGGATTACCTGCGGCAGGCGATCGAGAAATCAAACCAGAAAAAAGCCAGAAAAGAGGAATGAAATGGCCGACTTCGACTATTCGGACACCGACTGGGAGGCAATCGAGCGTCTGAAGAAATGGTATTCCGGCGATATCCATGACAGCATGGAAGCGCTCGGACTGTGGGGCTGCCTGGAAGGCATTTCGCTGCTCGGCGCGCTTGCGCCCGGCGACGTGGTCTGCGGCCCGGCCGTCACCGTCCTGTTCGAACCATCCGACCGCAAGGGCGAGCCGCAGGACGTCTACCACAACGCCATCGACAATGCGCCCAAGGGCGGCATCATGGTCTGCGACGCCTCCTGCGCACCGGGCTCCTGCTCGGGCGAACTGATGAGCACGGGCGCCAAGACCCACGGCTGCGCGGCAACCGTCGTCAACGGCACGGTGCGCGATCTCGCCCAGGTGCGCGCGCTCGGCTATCCGCTGTTCGGCACCATGCCGAGCCCGATCGGCGTGACCGGCAAGAAGGAACCGAAGAAGAGCCAGGTGCCGCTTAAGATCGGCAAGGCGACCGTCAAGCCCGGAGACGTGATCTTCGGCGACATCGACGGCGTGGTCGTCATTCCGAAGGAACACGTCAAGGCCGTTGCCGATCAGGCAGACGCGCTTGGCAAGGAAGAGGCAACCAATCGCGACCGCATTCTTGCGGGCGAAAAGCTGCAGGCCATCTGGCCGGCAGAATAAAGGAAGCCTCCCTCCCCCACTGGCCCCGGAACGCGCTCGCATTGCCGTTTCGGGGCCTTTTCCGTGGGAAGGGGCCTCTGTTTCAGGCAGGCTCCCGGCCAGCGTCGTCCCTGCCGCTGCGCGGCACGATCTTCTCGGGATCATCGGGCAGGTCCGCGACGATCGAGTAGAGCACGCCCGTCTGCCGGTACTCGATCCTGGCCGTGCCGTCCATGGAATGGGCGACAATCTCCTCGATCATGCGCGAGCCGAAACCGCGCGTCTTCGGCGGCTCCACCGGCGGTCCGCCCATCTCGCTCCAGTGAAAATGCAGCGTACGACGTCCGTTCTTGACGATTTCCCAGTGGATCGTCACCGAACCGCCCGCCACAGACAGGGCACCATATTTGGTGGCATTGGTCGCCAGTTCGTAAAGCGCGAGCGACAGCGCGGAAACCGCCTGTTCGTTGAGGATGACCCGCGGTCCGCCGATCCTGATATCGGCACCCTTGAACGGTTCCATAACGTCGCTGACCAGCGCCCGCAGCTCGGCGGAATTCCAGCCTTCCTTGGTCAGAAGATCCTGCGCCGTCGACATCGCCCGGATGCGGCCGAACGCGATGCCTTGCGCCTCCTCAAGTGACTTGGCTGACTTCAGCGATTGCGCAAAGATCGACTGGGCGATCGCCAGCGAATTCTTGACCCGGTGGTTCAGCTCGCGGGCAAGCAGCTTGCGGTGCTCCTCGGCTTCCTTGCGCTCGGTGATATCCTGGGTGATGCCGCTGATGAACTGGTGGCCGCCGGGCGCGCCGGAGAGCTGGCCGCGCGCCTCCAGCCAGCGCAACTCCCCCTTCGGCGTGCGAACCCTGTAGATCAGATGCAGGTCTTCCTCGCCGCGGATGGTGCGCTCCAGCCCCCTGGTCCAGCTTTCCAGATCCGCCGGATCGACGGCCTTGCGGGCATCGACGAAATTCAGCCTGTCGGCCGGCGCAAGGCCGTAATTGGCCTTGGCCTGCACTGATGTGATCAGCCGCTTGGTGCCGAGCTCCAGCGTCCAGGACCCCATCTTGGCGGCCTCCAGAATGAAACGCAGCCGGTTTTCGGAGGCACTCAGGTCGTGGATGCGCTGCTCGATCTGCTCTTCGAGCTCCTCCTGCGAGACATGCATCTCGGCAATCCGCCGCCGCTCCGGCGTGACGTCAAACTGCGAGGCGAAGAAATAGGTGAGCTTGCCTTCATCATCGAAGACCGGCGAGATCAGCACCCGGTTCCAGAAACTCGAGCCATCCTTGCGATAGTTGAGCAGGTCGATCTCGATCGACTCCTGGCGGGCAATCGCGTCGCGCACCTTGGTCACATCGTCGGAATTGGTCCCCGTGCCCTGCAGGAACCGGCAGTTCTGTCCGAGAATCTCGTCCCGGCCGTAGCCCGTGAGCCGCAGAAAAGCGTCATTGGCAAAAACGACCGGATTGTCGGGCTGGCCCGGATCGGTGATCAGCATCGGCATCCGGGTGGTGCGGACGGCTGCGGCAAAGGGATCGTTGGAGGCCGCGACACGATGGATTTCGTGTTCGATCCGGGCTTCGTCTGGTTGGTTCATTTATTGCTTCTGACACGAAAAAGGTGGGTACTTCCCGCACCATAGCCGCAAGACCACGACGCCGCCATTACTTTTGAGGGTAAGGGTTCTTTTCCTGAAACGGTCCGCCCCCTCGCGCCGAGGCCGATCAAGTGGCGCCGTTTCAGCCGGAAAGCCCGAAGCGCTCCGCGAATTCATCCATCGCTGTCGGCCTGCCGAACAGGAAGCCCTGCGCCTTCCGGCAGCCCATCTCCAAAAGGGCCAGACGCTGCGCCTCGGTTTCCACGCCTTCGGCCAGACATTCGACGCCGAGCTTTTCCGACATCGCGACGATGACCGAGCACAGGGAACGGGTCGCCATTTCCCCGGAAAGGTCGCGGACAAAGCTGCGGTCGATCTTGACCATGCTGATGGGCAGGGTGTTGAGATGACCGAAGGAGGAATAGCCTGTGCCGAAATCGTCCAGCGAGATGCAGAAGCCCCGCCGCGAAAGCAGTTCGACCTGGCGAATGGCGACGCGGCCGTGCATGGCGATCGCCTCGGTCACTTCGAATTCCAGCGTCTGCGGGCCAAGGCCCAGCGCATCGACCCGCCGGCAGAGCCAGGCGGCGAAGCCCGGCACGTTCAGGTCGGCCATGGAAAGATTGACGGCAACGCGCAGCGGTTCACCCCTTGCTGGTCGACGCGCCAGCGACCAGTCGGCGACCTGTCGCAGCACGAAACCGGTGAGCGCCCGCGTCATGCCGGTGCGCTCGGCGATCGGAATGAACTCGTCCGGGGAGATCGCCTCATCGGCGACCCGCCAGCGCAACAGCGCCTCCGCGCCATACACCAGGCCGGTATCGAGCATGACCTTCGGCTGCAGGACGACGAAAAACCCCCTGCCCGTTTCCACGCTTGCCTTCAGCGCCTCCTCCAGTCGCCCCTGCCTTTCCCAGGCCCTGCGCTCCGCCTTTCCGTACCGAACATGGGCGCCGTCCTCGACGCTCCTGATGTGAATAAGCGCCGCCGTCGCGACGCTGACGGCGCGCGAGCGGTCCTCCGGCAGGTCATCCATCGGGATCATCACCGAGGTGGGGCGCGGCGCGAGCTCGATGCCGTCCACAAGATAGGCCTTGTCCAGCGCGCGCGACAGGCCGTGGGTGGAAAGCACGCCCTCCGGATCAACGATTCCGAATGCCCCTTCGGCGATCAGAGCGATCGTGCATTTTCCCTGGCAGAGCTGGTGCAGGCGGGTATAGGCCTCCTGCATAACCTTGTTGGCGACCGGGCTGCCGAAGGAGGCGACCATGGTCTGGTAGTCGCAGACGTGAACCTTGACGATATGACCGGCACGGGAGACGTCGAGCGCTGCGCCAAGGGCGTGCTCGAAGGCATTGAGGTTCGGCAGGTCCAGGAAAGCATCGCGAAAGGCCAGCCGGTCAAGCGCCTCGATGAGCGCGAGATTCTGGAAGCCGACGGCGATGTTGCTTGCAAAAAGCCGGAGGAGGTCAAGCTCCGGCTGGTCGACGGCCCGATCCGTCCTGAGGGCTGCGAAAAGGCGGCCGTCCTCTCCGGCGTCGAACCAAAGGCCCATATAGCCGCCGGAAAAGACCGGCTCCAGGTTCGGCTCGCCCTCTTCGAACAGATCGGCGATGTTCGGCGCCGCTTCGGCAAAAGCGAGCGGCCCCGTGGCCGAGTAGCGGCCTATGCCGGCAACCACGCGCAGCACATCTCCGCGGGGACCGGCCGCCGCGACAAGACCGTCCGCGTCCACCCGCAGGAGCGCCGCAATCTGGGTGAGCACGCCCTCGGCGAACATTTCCAGATTGCCGCGCCGGAAGAGCTGTCGGGCGCTCCTGACGATGAGCTCAAGCCCCTCGCGGCTGCGCGACATGGCCCGGATGCTGTCATAGGCGCGGATGGATGTGGTCAAAAGCGAGATCAGCCGCGTGCGCGTCAGTTCATCCTTGGTGTGATAGCCGTCGATCTCGTAATCGGTCACCACGGCAAGCTCAGGCGCATAGCCGGGATAGCCGGTGCGGAGAACCAGCCGCATATCCGAAAACCCTTTGTTTCTCAGAGCCTTGACGAGCTTCATCCCGGCATCGTCCGTTTCCATGACGACGTCGATCATCGAAACCGCGATATCCTCGTGCTCCTCGGCGCGCACAATCGCCTCATCGACGGAATGCGCCGAGATGGTCTTGAGCGGCCGTCCGAAGATCGAGACATCCTTCAGCGCATAATCCGTGGCAGCGTGAACATCCGGGTTGTCGTCGACCACAAGCACCTTCCAAGGCCGACCGGCAAACGCAGCGCCGTCATCGGCCGCGTCGTCGAAGAGTTCGAGCTCCAGATCATTGTTCATGGGCCCTGCTCCTTCATCTGATAGGCATTTGCGTCGACGCCGGAACCGGGCGAGACAAGCGGAAGCAAAAGGGTGATCCGCGTTCCCGCGCCCGGCGCGCTGTCGACCTCGATGTCGCCGCCGAGCACGCCGGTGACGATGTTGTGGACAATGACGAGGCCCAGTCCGCTGCCGCCCTTTCCGAACGAGGTGGAGAAGAAAGGGTCGAAGATCCTGTCCCTGTTTTCCGGCAAGATACCGCAACCATCATCGGCAACGCTGATGGCCACGCCACGCCTGCCCTTCCGTTCCGCCGAAACGGTTATGGTCCCGGCCGCGCCGTGCGGAAAGGCATGAAGACGGGCGTTGTTGACCAGGTTTGTGACCGCCTGCCCGAGCGGCCCGGGAAAGCTGTGCATGCGAATCTCGTCCATCGGACCGGCGACAAGCCGCACATCGCCCTTTGAGAACTGCGTTTGGAGCAGCGAGATCGTGTCGTGAAGGTAGCGCGCGAGCGAAAACCGTCGACGACGGTCGCTCGCCTGATCGACGGCGATCTGCTTGAAATTGCCGATGATATCCGCAGCGCCCTCTAGCGCCTCGCGGGTCATCCGGGTGCCCTGGCGGATATCATCGAGCGCCCGGGCGAAGGCGTTGCGGCCGATCCGACCTTCCTGAAGCGACTCCTGAAGGCTTTCCGCGCGCCGGTCGATCGTGGTCGCAACCATCATGGCATTGCCGATCGGCGTGTTCAGTTCATGCGCGACGCCGGCCACCAGGCCGCCCAGACCGGCGAGCCGGTCGATGCGCACCATCCGCGCTTCCGCCGCGCGAACCCGCGCTTCCGCCGTCCTGCGATAGGCGATCAGCCGCGCGCCGAGCGCCGCAAACACGGCCGAGGCGATGAAGAGCACGGCGAGGCCCGGCAGGTTCTCCGATGACAGAAAGCCAGGCCTCGGCGGATAGGCGATCAGCAGGTACCAGGGCGCGTCAGCTGTTTCGACATGATCGAAACCGGATTCCTCGGCGATCGTCTCGCCGACCGGCAGACGGGCAAAGACATAGTTCTGGGCATCGCTTCGGTGTTCGACCCCGGCCTTCATGTCCGCAAAGAGCCCAGGCGCACGCTCGGCGAGCGTCGTGTTCTTGCCGAACATGAAACCCCAGCGATCGCGCCGCGCCACGCCGCCCATCCAGTAACCGTCCGCATTCAGGAGCTGAATCCGCCTGACGAAGGGAGAGGTCAAGAGATCGAGCTTGACCAGAATGCTTGAGGCATCGAGATTGACAACGAGCACGCCGCGGCGGGCGCCCTCCGGCGAAAAAACCGGCGCGGCCAGGCGCAGCATCGGACGCCAGGGTTCCTCGATCACGCCATCCTCGACATTGAGGTCGAGCCGGGAAAGATAAAGCGAACCGGCCGGCAGGGTGTTGGCGGCCTGAAAGTAATAGCGCGGGGATTTGTCCTGCAGGTTGGATTCGCCGACCGGAACAATCGCCTCCCCGACGCGGTCGACACGAACCTCTTCCGTGCCATCGGCTGCGATATAGCGCAATTGCGCGATGTCGGGCTTCGCCCGCACCCAGGCGGAAAAATCCTGGATCAGCGCGGCGGTTGCGCCCTCGTCTTCAAGTCGCCTGCCGAGGGCATGACTGTCTCCGATTACATTGAGATACTGCGCATGTTCAGCGATGAAACCGCTGACCCAGATATTCGCAAGACGCAGGGCGCCTTCGGCCTGCAGCCGAGTGCGCTGCGCCTGAAGGCGCTGTTCCACGGTGTAGGAAACATACCAGATGAGAAGGACGACAACGAACAGGCCGGCAAAGAGCGCCAGCATGAGCCGCCACTCGACCATGGTCGGCTTGCGCACAATTCTGCCCAGGAAACTCGTGAGGGCGCCTCGCATATGATGTTTCCGTGTCTGTCGCGGCTTCGCTGACGTTTTGCATCAGCCTCCTCTAATGAATGTATCGCCGAATTCACGGTTTTGTAGCCACCACACGTTGAATTTCTATTTTTTCAGGTTCAACTTGGTTTATATTCGGAGAACCGGCCTAAGGTATCTACCTTTTTGAATAAATTATACATGGTATTGCATTAGGATCCCCCTTCGTTTTATTTCGCAACCGCGATACGCGACTCAGACACACTCATAGATTGCTGAACGGGAGAAACTAAATCGTTTTTTTTGCTTTCACCCGGGCCGAAGGGTGCTCGCCGCGGCATTGATCCGTGCGGCCCTCACCTGCGTTGAGGCAGCCCGTTTTCAGGGATGACGAACAGCAGGCGATAGCGGGCAAAGATCACCGCCATCAGCGCCGCAACCCACGCCCCGTAGAACAGCCCGGTCGAAATATCGCTCGGATAGTGTGCGCCGACGGCGACGCGGGCATAGGCGAAGAAGATGGCCAGGCTGGCAAAGACCGGCCCCATGCGGGGGAAAAGCAGCGCCAGAGCAGCAAAGACGGCGCCGGACGTCGTGGCGTGGCCGGAGGGAAAGCTCGCATAATCATAGGCCCAGCCGCCGAACCGGAAATGAAGGTCGCCGACGCTGTCGAACAGCGACGGACGCGCCCTGCCGATCAGCCGCTTCACGACATTGACCGAGGCGCTGGCGAGCGCAACGGTGGAAAAGACATAAACCGCCTGATGGGCGACATGGACGGCACGATATCGCGCCGATGTCCTGCCGGCGCGGGCAAGAACCGCAAGCGCGCCGAGCGTCACCGCTCCGCTGGTCACAAGAATCCAGGGCGACGTGGTCAGATCGGTCAAGCGCACCGCAACATCCTGGAACGAGGCCGACATCGCATCGCGGGCAGAGGCGACCGGGCCGTCAAGGGCCGCGAAGGAAAGAAGCGCCATCGTCGCCGCAGGCAGCAGGAACCACGGCCAGCAGGTGGCAGAGAGCGAGAAAGGCTTCTGCGCCTTTCTCCGTTTCCAGAAGAGGCGGAGCCTGGTCCGGTAGGGTGCGGGAGGGAGCGGGTGTTTGTCTGTCATCCGCTTCCATCTAGGGCGTCATGCCGAAAAGTGGTAGTTTTCTGCCGCAACGATCTTGGCGGCAGACCGCCGCCAAGCTTCCGTGCCGGCCCGTGCAAGGCCGGCGCCGAAGGACATCAGGCGGCGAGTTTCTTCGCAAGCGCGGCAAGCACCGCATCGCCCATTTCCGCGGTTCCGACCTTCCTGCACCCTTCGGCCATGATGTCGCCGGTGCGGTAGCCATCCTCCAGCACATCGGCGATCGCCGCTTCCAGCGCCTCGGCCTCGACGATCATGTTGAAGGAATAACGCAGGCACATGGCGAAGGAGGCGATCATGGCCAGCGGGTTGGCAACGCCCTGGCCGGCGATATCGGGCGCCGAGCCATGAACAGGCTCGTACATCGCCTTGCGCTTGCCGGTTTCCGGGTCTTCCGCGCCGAGCGAGGCCGACGGCAGCATGCCGAGCGAACCGGTCAGCATGGCGGCGACGTCGGAAAGCAAGTCGCCGAAGAGATTGTCGGTGACGATCACGTCGAACTGTTTCGGCGCACGCACGAGCTGCATGCCGCCGGCATCGGCCAGCATGTGGGAAAGTTTCACATCGGAGAACTTCTCGTCGTGAACGCGGGTGACGACCTGGTTCCAGAACAGGCCGGATTTCATCACATTGCGCTTTTCCATCGAGCAGACGCGATTGTCGCGGGTGCGGGCAAGCTCGAAGGCGACGGCGGCGATGCGCTCGATCTCGTAGGTATCATAGACCTGCGTGTCGATGGCGCGCTGCTGGCCGTTGTCGAGATCGATGATCTCCTTCGGCTCGCCGAAGTAAACGCCGCCGGTCAGTTCGCGCACGATCAGGATATCGAGGCCCTCGACCAGCTCCGGCTTCAGCGAGGAGGAGGCGGCAAGCGCGGAATAGCAGATCGCCGGGCGCAGGTTGGCGAAGAGCTGCATGTCCTTGCGCAGCCGCAGAAGGCCGGCTTCGGGGCGCACGTCATAGGGCACATTGTCCCATTTGGGGCCGCCGACGGCGGCGAGAATGACGGCGTCGGCCGCCATGGCCCGCGCCATGTCGTCATCGGAGATCGCCACGCCGTGGGCATCATAGGCCGAGCCGCCGACGAGGCCCTTCTCGACTTCGAAGCCGGCGCCGGCCTTCTCGTTCATGAAGGCAATGATCTTTTCGAGTTCCGCGGTGATTTCCGGACCAATGCCGTCGCCGGGCAGAAGAAAGAGTTTACGCTGGCTCAAGGAGGCCTCCCGTGTTGCTGAAAACCCGCGCGCCCGCTCAACCCCGGGAAGCGCATCAATGGCGTGCCGGTCACTATCGCAACCGCCGCAATGGCGCCGGTTCTAGACCGCATATGCCGGGTTTTCAAGCCGGTTCGGCAGCTTGCGGTACGCCCCGGAGGCGGCCTATTCGCGACCGCGCGAAAGGCGCGCCATCAGCGTTTCGGGCTCGTCGTCGGATGGCTTGCCGTATTTTACCGTCACCACCTTGTAGCCTTCGGCTTCCAGCCGGTTCAGGAGCGGCCCGATGGCGCGCGCCGTGCGCCCCTGCAGGTCATGCATCAAAACGATCCCGCCGCCGCGCCGGGCAAGCCCGGTCATGACCCGGTTCACCAGAACATCGGTCGAGGCCTGTTCATAGTCGCGCGAATCAATATCGATGCCGACCGGGATCACGCCGCGTTCCTGCAGCGCGCGATCGAGTGCGGCGCTCTCCGCCAGATAGGGGAAGCGGAAGAAACGCGGCTTGATGCCCGTCGCTGTCTCGACGGCGGCGATACCACGATCGATATTCGCGACCGCAACGGCATGGGACAGCGCCGGCAGGTGCGGGTGGGAATAGGTATGGCTGCCGATGGTCTGGTCGCTTTTGACGACCAGTTCGGCGACCTCCGGATGATAATGCGCCATTTCGCCGACCATGAAGAACAGGCCCTTCACGCCGTGCTCCTCGAGAGCCTGCAGCACGGCAGGCGTCCTGGCGGGAACCGGACCGTCATCAAAGGTCAGCACGACCTCCTTGGGGGCGAGCGTGATGTCGCGGGTCTCATCAAGATAGATCGTACGTCCGGCAAGAGGAAAATCCCTCACCGGCTTGCTGGCGACAAGGCGGACGGGACGCGCTACGGCTTCCGCATCCGCGCCCTCGACGATCCGCGAACGGATCGAACTGATCTTGAGCGGGGCCGCTTCTGCCGCCGCCGATTTGTCGATCGAGCCCGTCATCATCACCTCGATGGCCTCGGGGCTGCCTGAACCAGCCTCCGCCGGTCTTTCGGTCGCCACCAGCGCCGTCTGCAGGGTCACTGTATCACGGTGTCCGGTGGAAGCGCAGGAGGCGAGCGCGAGAACGCCAAGGCCGAAAAGGCCGTTCAGCAAACGGTGCATTGGTAATCCAGTTCAGCCAGAGACTCGACAAAAGCGAGCGACGCATTTCGCCGCCCGGCTCTTGGTCAAAAAATGTGGCAATATGGTTACCAAACGGTAAAGCGCCGCGCACAGAGGCGCTCTATGGTTGCATTTTTCGTCTACAGACAGACCTGCCGGCTCACAGAACGAGGATCGCCCTGAAATCATTGACATTGGTCAGGGTGGGCCCGGTGACCACCTGATCGCCGAGCCCCTCGAAGAAACCGTGGCCGTCATTGTTTTCAAGGGACGCCCGCGCATCGATGCCGGCCTCGCGCGCCCGTTTCAGCGTATCGGGGTCGATCACCGCGCCGGCAACCTCCTCGCGCCCGTCCACGCCGTCGGTATCGCCGGAAAGCGCATGCACGCCCGCAAGGCCGTTGAGATGGACCGCAAGCGACAGCAGGAACTCGACATTGCGCCCGCCGCGCCCGTCGCCCTTGACGGTCACGCTCGTCTCCCCGCCCGAAAGCACGAGCGCGGGTTTGGCAATGGGGATATCGTGATGGTGGATCGCCTCGGCGATGCCGGCATGGACGATGCCGACCTCGCTGGCCTCTCCCTCGATCGTATCGCCCAGCACAAGCACGTTGAGACCGGCGGACCGCGCCTTTTCGGCCGCCGCCTCCAGCGACATCAGCGGGGTCGCGATGATATGGTTCCCGGTGCTTGCCAGGCGCGGGTCGTCGGGCTTCACGCACGCGGCAAGCGGCGAATCAAGATGCTGCGCGACATGGTCCGGCAAGTCGATGCGGTAGCGCCTGATGATCGCCTTCGCATCCTCGGCCGTCGTGGTCTCGCCGACCGTCGGCCCGGAAGCGATGATCGCCGGATCATCGCCCGGCACATCGGAGATCATAAGCGTGTGACAGCGCGCCGGATGGATGGCGGCGGCCAGTCGCCCGCCCTTGATCGCCGAGAGGTGCTTGCGCACGCAGTTGACCTCGTCGATCGATGCCCCGCATCTGAGCAGCGCCCTGTTCACCGAAATCTTGTCTTCGAGCGTCAGACCGTCCGGCGGCAGGGACAGCAAAGCCGAGCCGCCGCCGGAGATCAGCACGATGACGAGGTCGTCCTCCGTAAGGCCGGAAACCGTTTCCAGAATGCGTTTGGCCGCGCGTTCGCCGGCGGCATCCGGCACGGGATGGGAGGCGGAGAGGATCTCGATCTTCTCGCACGGTGCCTCGTGGCCATAGCGGGTCACGACCACGCCTTCCAGCGGTCTGTCCCAGCAGGCTTCGAGCGCCTCGGCCATGCGCGCCGAGCCCTTGCCGGCGCCGACGACAACGGTGCGGCCTTTCGGCGGTTCGGGCAAATATCGGGATACCTGTTCCATCGGGTCGGCGGCCGCCACCGCCGTATCGAACAGAAAACGCAGGAAGCCTTTCGGATCGTCATTGAACTGCATGGTTAGTCCTGTAGGGCATGAATTGTGTTTCGTATTGTTCACATAAATCGGGGCTCCTCAAGTTTCTTCGGAACCAATGCGCGATTGACGCGTTAGTTTAACGCTGGGCGTGCGCCCTTTCGTTTCTTCTGTCTGGAGGTTTCACTTCAGTCGACCATCATGTTTGATACAGAAACCGACCGCTGCGCGATGACGCCCGACGTATTGCAAGGAAGGATCCATTATGGCTCACATAAACGAGTCCGATAAATTTCCCAGTATCGCTCTTGTTTCCACCCACGGCTATGTTGCAGCCGATCCTCCGCTTGGCGCTGCCGATACCGGCGGCCAGGTCGTCTATATTCTCGAGCTGTCAAAAAAGCTCGCGCAACTCGGCTTCTCCGTCGACATCTACACCCGCAGGTTCGAGGACCAGCCGGAAATCGACGAAGTGGACGAGCGGGTTCGCGTCGTGCGCATTCCCTGCGGCGGCAAGGACTTCATTCCCAAGGAATATCTTTACAAGCACCTGCTCGAGTGGAGCGAGAACGCGCTGCGCTACATGCGCGAACATGATCTGAGCTATAATTTCATCAATTCGCATTATTGGGACGCCGGCTATGCAGGCCTTCGTCTCGCCGAGGCGCTCCACATTCCCCATCTCCACACACCGCATTCGATTGGCCTGTGGAAGAAGCGGACGATGGAAACCGACTACCCGGATCAGAAGGAGCAGTTCGAGAAGGACTTCAACTTCACCGAGCGGATCAAGCATGAAAACAAGATCTACCGCGCCTGCGACAGCGTGATCGCGACC
>NZ_CFHTCS010000025.1:0-24172 GCF_984369615.1 Martelella sp.
GTCGATTCCGAGCGGATCTATACATCGCTCGAAATCCTCGAAGCGCGCACGCCGCTGGAAATCGAGGCGGCGGGGCTTGCCGCGCTCAGGCGCTCGCCGGCGCAGGAGGAGGAGATTTTCGCCCGCCATGCCGAAGGCATTGCCGGGCGTCATGACGGCAAGGCCTGGAGCGAGGCCGATATCGGCCTGCATCTCGCCATCGCCAAGGCCACCAACAATCCGCTGTTTGCAACCTTCCTGGAAATGCAGGGCAAGGCGATCATCCCCCAGACGGGCCAGGTGATCGAAACCGACGACGGCGGAGAAGTCGCCTATCGCAACCTGCTGATCAAGGAACACGAGCGCATCATCTTCGCCATTTCCAACGGCGATGAACAGGGCGCGCGCGATGCGATGCGCGAGCACCTCAAAGGCAGCCTCGGGCGCTATCGCAGCCTTCTGCGCGAGGAGCGCGTGCGCCATATGGCCAAGCTTCAGCAGGACAGCGAAGCCTGACCACCCCCGGATGGCGGGCCGTCATTCGGCTCCAGCCACCCTTGTCCTTGCTCAGACAGTCAACCCGTTTTCGGCGCAGAGCGCCCTGACCGCTTCCGGCAGGTCGACCGGCGGCAGCGCCTCCACAGGATCCGTCACGCCATAGACTGCGGTGGCGATGAAATGCTCACCGGCGGGAAATTCGCCCACAAGCCGGGGGAACAGCGTGCGCGGAAAACGGATATTCGTGTTGGGCGCCGCGCGGATGATCTCGCCGGTCCGCGTCCCGGACAGGTCAATGATCGCCGATGTGTGGGTCGGCGTTGCGATTACGGCGCGGCCGCTCTCATGCGAAAGCCCGCCGGCAAAGGCAGGGTCGCGCTCGCCGGTGCGGTCCACGGCAAAGCCGCCTTCGCTGACGAACAGCCTGTCCTTCGTGCTGATGCGATGCAGGCGGACATGCCAGCCGGCGCCGGCGAAATCGAGCCAGGTGTCGATCCGCAGCCGGTCATCCGGCTGCCATGCGCCCCAGACCATGCCGTAGTCGACGCCCTCTTCGGTGATCACCGCACGCGAGAGGTAGCTCAGGCCGTCAC
Source organism: Martelella sp. (assembly GCF_984369615.1). Taxonomy (NCBI): domain Bacteria; kingdom Pseudomonadati; phylum Pseudomonadota; class Alphaproteobacteria; order Hyphomicrobiales; family Aurantimonadaceae; genus Martelella; species Martelella sp. The sequence continues at coordinate 1,071 of NZ_CFHTCS010000025.1, forward strand.
GCGAGACGGCAAGGCCGCAATCCACCGCGCTGCGATCGGGATGGTCGGGCAGGGTCACATCGGCTTTCACCGAAAACCCGAAGGCGGATGAATAGGCGAAGCGGGCATATTTGGCATCATGGGCGCGGTGTTCGCGTCCGTCCTGCCCGCCCGTCAGCATCACCGCGTCGCCCGGAGCGCGCCTGAGGACAAAACCTGCCGCCGGCGAAAAGACGCGGCCGCCGGGAAGCGCTTCCGGCGGCTCTTCCTCCGCCGCCCAGAAGGGATGATCCTCATCAAGCGCCAGCACGAGGAATGACTTCAGCGCCCAGTAGGGCGAGCCCGGCGCATTGTAGGATTCCGACATCAGCAGGTTCGGATAGGCATAACCGATGGAAAGCACGCCGTCCCGGTCGGCGATCGGCATTTTCGACCACCAGCGCAGATGCCTCAACAAAAGGCCCTTGATCCGGCCCCAGGGCAGTACTTCCTCATCGGCAAAGGCGCAGGCCGCCCAGAAGGCGCCCTCGGCGAAACGATAGGTCAGCGAGCGGCCGTGGGGCACGGCCGCGCCGTCATCGGCAAACCAGTGCTGAAAATCCTGCGCATAGACCCGGGCGCGCTCCCGGTAACGCGCCGCGTGGTCGGGAAAGATGTCGCCGGCATACCTGGCGACCATCAGTCCGTAGAAATGCAGGGCCATCGGCAGATAATAGTCGCGATGGCCCCACCGCCCGTCGCGATAATAGCCGTCGCCGAGATAATAGGTCTCGATGCGCTCAAGTGCGGCCCGCACCGCTTCTTCAGACCATTGCCGGCCGACATTGCGGAGTCCGAGATTGACCAGCACGCGGAAGAACAGCCAATTATTGTCGGGCACCTCCCGCTCGTTGATCTTCAGGAGCCAGCGCTCGGCCTTGTCCTTGGCAGGCTCCGACATCGGCCGCCAGAAGCTTTCCGGCGCGACGAGCAGGGCAAGGGCGATGCCTGCCGTCTCGACCAGACGCTGGTCGAAATCACCGGGCTCGCCCCAGAACTCCTCGTGGTTGACATCCATGCCATGGGAAAAGCCCTCGACGAAACGCCGGCAATCCTCGAAATCGAACCCGCCGGCGACCAGCGGCACGATGCCCCACAGAGGACGGATGAAAGCCTCCATTTCGGCTGCATCGTCATCATAGTGGGCGGAGCCCGCCGAAAGTCGCAGCCTCGCATTGCCGGGGGAATACCACGGCACGAGCGGCGCGTAGAAACCGATGACGGCGGCCTGGAGATCGGCCTTGGTCTTGAGCGGGTTGCCGGCCATGGGATTGCAGTCCGCCATGCGCCGCACAAGCGGCTGGCGATCCCATTGCGAAAACGACTGTCCGGAAACCATGCCTTGAAACTCCTCGTATGCGCCCTGCCCCGATCCTCTGCGGCAGGTCTACCGCGACGCAGCGACAAATGAAAGGGCTGTGCCCGAAGGCGTGCGGCCGCCCAGGGAACCGGTCGTCCGCTCGGCCGACGAGCACTGCGCGTCGCTCCCCGCAGCCTAGCGAATTTTAGCAATGTAAGAAATAGCTAACTTTGAAGATCCGGAACTTATCGGACGCCGAAGTCCGGGCCGGCTTCGAAGCGTCCATTCGGTCGCGCCGAAGGTGCGGGAAGCGGCTGGGAGACAGGCATTCTGGTTACCAGAGGGTTACCCCGTCCTTAGGCAAATTTTAAAAGTACCGCGCTAGCTTGACGGCATAGGTTGTGAGTTTGTGTAGAGAGTACGATGACCGAATTAGCCCGCGTTCGCGCAAAATACGTCATAGGCCCGGACGGCAGTCCGCTGACCGTGGCAGACCTGCCGCCCTCAAACACGAGACGCTGGGTCATCCGGCGGAAGGCCGAAGTTGTGGCGGCTGTGCGCGGCGGGCTTTTAAGTCTCGAGGAAGCGTGTGAGCGCTACTGCCTGACCGTCGAGGAATTCCTCTCCTGGCAGGCCTCGATCGACGATCACGGCCTTGCCGGCCTCAGGACCACCAGAATTCAGCAATACCGCAACTGAGGCGGCGCGCCCCCTCGACCACGGGTTCGGCCATCCCGAGACAGCGCTTTCGTCCGCAAGGACGGCAGCGCTTTTTTATGTCGCCCGTCAACCAAAAAAAGCCGCACCCGGCGGATGCGGCTTTCGCGCGTTCTTTGCGGCGCCAACGGTTCAGGCGCGTTTGCGGTTCGGTCCTTCCCGCAGCTCCAGCGCAGCGGCGCGCTCGTAATCGACTTCCATCTGGGCCAGCTCGGCTTCTGCGACCGCCTGCTGCTGGCGCAGGTCTGCCACCGAGACGGCCAGATTGTCTGCCCGCTGGCGGGCGGATTTGGCGAATGTGGAATAGGCGAAATGGGCGGGATCGGAAATCCCGGAACGCTTTTCTTCCGCCGCGATCTGCTGCATGAGCTCGTCCGACATGCGCGCGAACTCATCCATCATCAGTTGCAGTTGCTGTAACTGCCGCTTCTTTTCCTTCACCTGAAACGCCTTGAGACGCAACAGACTGTTTCGTGCCTTCATACGCAAAACTCCCCGGCTGACGAACGCATTGCCGAAAGGCGCCCCCCTTCATGATTTCTGATTCGTTCTCCAGAACTTGGAAAGTGATTAACGAATTCGAAACCCCGGTAACCTTTCATTTACAGTCATCAATGATCATAGGGCGCATCACTTAAGGGTCGGTAAACCGAAAGCGGCAAAAAACCTAAAACTTGCGAGTCGAATGAATCACTTAGCCAGTTTGGTTAATCTTTTTTGTCGGGCCCGATGATCTAGAAAACATAATGATTTCAATGATATTGAAATGTTCATTAATGAATTATGTTCGTATTGCCAAAATGAATCAGAATTTGTTAACCATTCAATGGCAGCTTCTAAATCAGGTCATCACTGAGTCCGTATCGCGTCGGGGCGACATCAGACCTTTCATTTGCGGCGGTTCAAGGGGAAAGACATGCGGGTTCTTTTAATCGAAGACGACAGCGCCACGGCTCAGAGCATCGAGCTGATGCTGAAGAGCGAGAATTTCAACGTTTACACGACGGATCTCGGGGAAGAAGGCGTCGATCTCGGCAAGATCTACGACTACGACATCATCCTTCTCGATCTCAACCTCCCCGATATGTCGGGCTATGAAGTGCTGAAGGCGCTTCGGGTTTCGAAGATCGCCACGCCGATCCTCATCCTCTCGGGCATGTCCGGCACCGACGACAAGGTGCGCGGCTTCGGTTCCGGCGCCGACGACTACCTGACCAAGCCGTTCCACAAGGAAGAGCTGGTCGCGCGCATCCACGCCATCGTCCGCCGCTCCAAGGGCCACGCCCAGTCGATCATCACCACCGGCGATCTCTCCGTCAACGTCGATGCCAAGACCGTCGAGGTCGATGGCCAGCGCGTTCATCTGACCGGCAAGGAATACCAGATGCTCGAACTGCTCTCCTTGCGGAAGGGGACGACGCTGACCAAGGAAATGTTCCTCAACCATCTCTATGGCGGCATGGACGAGCCGGAACTGAAGATCATCGACGTCTTTATCTGCAAGCTCAGGAAGAAGCTTGCAAACGCCGCCGGCGGCACCAATTTCATCGAGACCGTCTGGGGGCGCGGCTATGTTCTGCGCGAGCCCGACCAGCAGGAAATGCAGAAGCGGGCCTGACCCCTCCATCCTCTCCCCTTCTCTAAAAACGCGGCGCCTGGCGCCGCTTTTTTGTGCCTGGAGCGCCGTGCATCCACTCGGCGCGCAAAGGACTGTCTAACGTGTTGAACACACGCACCGCGCTTTCCGAAAATCGATTCCGATTCTCTGGCTGACGCCCTGACTGAGACCTATTCGCCAGTTGCCTCCGTCACATCGTCACGCCTTTCGGCCGGCGGCGCGCAGAGCAGCCTGAGATCGGCCTTCAGCCTTTCGATCTTGTAGCGGGCCGCGCGGACGTCGGCACGGGCCTTCTCCACATCGTTTGCCGCCGCGCAACGCTCCGTCGGATCGGCGCTCTCCAGCAACGTCCGTGACCGCGCCAGAACGGAGCTTGCCGCGGCCAGTTCGCTTTCGGCGCCCGCGATCCCGAGTTTCAGCGAGTCGAAGTCGCTCATGAAGGCGCGTCGGTTGTCGCGCGCCCTCAGGATCGTGTCGAGCAGCGTCAGCCGCGCCTGCTGGGTCAAGCGCAGCGAATCGCCCTCGTCGATGATCGGCAGGACATAGGAGATCAGGAACTGAAGGTTGAAGCCGCCCGTCTGGGTCATGAAACTCGGGATGGACGTCGTCAGCCTTGTAAAACGAGACTGGCGCGCGATTGCGAGCTGGGCGGCGGCGGCCTCGACCAGAAGGTCCTCCAGCCGCTTCTTGCCGGAGCGGGCGAAACAGGCATCGGCATCCTCGCTTGTGACCGGCGGATAGTCTTCAAGGGCATCCGTCAGAGAGCGGCCGGGAGCAACCGCGTAACCGCCCTCGGCAAGGCCGGAGAGGCCGAGCAGTTCGTCCCGCTTGGAAGCGAGCGAGCGGGAGACCGCCATTGCCTCCCGGCGGGCGGCATCGATCTCGTCCTTCAGCGTCTCAAGCTCCAGGACGCTCGCATTTCCGAGCGCGACCTCGACCTCCTTGTCATCAACGCGGCATTGCAGGCCCTTCCGCTTGAGCGAGACGCGTTCGCGCTGGAACTCGAGCGCGGTATAGTCGTTGTAGGTGTCGATCAATTCGCGCGTGGCATTGCGCTGGGCCACCTGGTACTGGACCGGAATGAGGCGGCCGGCGACCTTCACCGTCTTGCGGTCAAGCCTCAAAAGGGCGCGCGAGATATCCCAGTTCACGCCGAGCACGATGTTGGAAACGCTTTCCGGCGCCTCGAAATCGCCGGAAAAGGTCGAAATCTGCCGCGCCTCGGCGCTGACGCGCGGATAGCGGGCGGATTTTACCTTGTCGAGATCGAGCACGGCGCGGGCGCGGGCGATGCGCGCGCGCATGAAATCCTTGCCCCTGGCATTCGCATGCGCGAGAAGGTCCGCGGGGCCGAGCGCCGCGCCGTCCTCGGGCGGATCCGGCGGCGGAGCCTCGAGTTCAGCCGCCATCACGTCGATTCGCTGGGCGGTTTCCTTCAACTGGCTCGAGGCGCAGCCCGAAAGAGCGGCGGCTCCGAGAAGGGCGACGCCGGCGAACATGGCGCGGCGGGGGACCGGCCCTGCCCGGGCCTGCGGCCTCGAAAGGGATGCTCTCTGCTTAGTCAAGAACAAAATCACCCGGGTTGAGGCCCGACAGGACGCGGATATAGTCATCGGAGATATCGCCGAGTTCGACCCTGATCAGTTTCTGCTCCTTGCCCTCGTCCTTGCGCACGAAGGTCTGGTCGTTCTTGATCACCACCGCGGAGACCGGCACGGCGGGCTCGGGCCTGACGCTCGGCTTGGCAAAGCGGCAGGTTGCCTGCCGGTTCAGGAGCGCGGGCCCCTCCGGGTCACGGAAAGCGACCTCCACCTCGGTCGAAAGCGCGCCGCGGGCGCGCTCCGCCGGATTTTCCAGCGCGCGAACGGCGGAGATCCCGGCAGATCGCGGTTTGCCGTCATCCGCCGGCGTGACCGTGATCTCGGCGTTGCGCACCAGGCGCATCTCGGCATTGCTGAACTGCAGTCGGGCTCCGAGTTGCCCGGGATCGACGAGAAGGGCGAGCCGGTCGCCCTCATCCACCGTCAGCTTGCCGTCGACGGCCGTGGTGGTCTCGACATCGACCAGCCGGCCGGCGGCCGTTGCCCTGACGACGGCATTGTCGAGCTTTTCCTCCGCCTCTGCGAGCGCGTTCTCGCGCTTGCGGACATCGTGGGTCAGGCGGATAACCTCAAGGTCCGCTTCCTGACGTTCCAGCGCGTTCACGCGCCGCTCGCGCTCAAGGGCGGCATCCGCTTCGTCCAGCTTGCGCCGGGCTTCCTGATAGCGCCCCAGCGCCAAGCGACCCTGCCCGTAAAGTCGTTTCATCTCTGCATACTGGTCGGCAAGATAGTCCCGCGTCGCCGCCTTTTCCGCCTCGTCGAGGCTGTGGATGGCGCGGGTGTTTTCCCGGTAGGATCCGGCACGATAGTCAAGCCGCGCCCTGATGTAGTCAAGGTCGAGGCGGATTTCCTCGGCACGCCGCTCCAGCGCCTCGGTGTCGTAACGCGCGATGACGTCGCCCGGTGCCACCTCGCGGCCATCGGCGACGTCGAGCGTCAGACGTCCGGAGACGGGCGCGACCACCGCGACCGGCCGTCCAAAACCGATCTTGCAGCTGCGAAGGATCTCCTCGGGGAAGGGCCGCATCTCGACAGGCACGCGTCGCGCCTTTCGGGACGGATCGGCAACGGCGATCTGGTAGGTCTGGTCCGCCAGGGCAAAGCCCGGCAAAACGGCGACAAGCGCGCCCGCTGCGAAGACCAGCGCGGATTTGACGAAGGACACGGCAGGCTCCCTCGGAAACTGACGGAACGTCGGTGATCTCGATTCTCACTCGAAACGCCGGACCAACGATTTTGTTTCGGCGCTTCACTGCGCATGAAAAGTGAAGGCAAAGCGTGACGAAAATGGGATCACTGCCTGCTGCAGCGCAAAATTATGGCGCAGGCGAAGCCCTCAGGCCGCCGGCTTCGCCTCGAACACCACCTCGCCCTCATTGACGACGAACTCGACCGACATGCCGGATTCCTCGGCCAGAAGCGCGGTGTAATAGGGCTGGACATTGTGCGAGGTGATCGGATCCTCCATCACCCCGCCATAGATGCGGGCGAAGTCGGTCGGCATCTGCACATAGGGCCCGCGAGCGCGGATGATGAAGGCGAAGATGTCGCCGGCCGAATCAAGCCCGACATCGATCGTACCGCCGCGCGGAATGGTCGACTGGGCGACGAGAAACAGGTTGAGGAGCAGCTTCACCCGGTCCTTCGGCGCATTGAGGCGCGGTCCGGTCCAGTTGAGCGTCACCCGCTTTCCGAGCCCGATCAACTCGCGCGCCGCCGCCTCGGCCTCGCCGGTATCGAGCGGGGATTGCAGCGTGCCCGATGCGCCGAAGGCGATCCGGGCAAACTTCAGGTGCACGGTAGCGCTCAGCGTGCTCTGGCGGATAAGGTGCAGCGCCTCCTCGTCCATACCGCCCTCGTCCAGAAGTTCCAGCCCGTTTCCGGCGGCCCCGATGGGATTGACCACATCATGGCAGATACGGCTTGCCAGGAGCGCGGCGAGGTCGGCGCCGCTCAGCTTCAGATTTGGATTTTTCATCGGTTCAGACTTCCTTCCGATTGGACCGGGCGCCGGGCCATTGACCCTGCAAAGCCGCATTCAGGGAAAATCGCCACATTTGGTAAATCCATTGTTAAGAGGTCGTGCTCACAATGGCGGCGGGCTCCACGCTTGCCACATTCACAGAAAAAGGCAATGGCAGAGGGCCCCGGTCATGCCAGAAAGCAACAGGAATGGAACCGCCATGCTCGCTCGAACGTTTCTGAGGCCCGCCTCGGCCCTCCTTTTCGCCCTGCTCCTGCTGACGGCGTTTGGCACGCTTGAGACGCATGCCCAGACTCAGCCGCAGCAACCGCCGGCTGCCGTCCAGCCGCAGCAAAACGGCGGCTTTACCGCCGACGAGGTGATCGACGCCGGCAACAACTTCTTCGGCTCCGCAAGTTCCGGCCTCGCGACGGCCCTTCAGAATGCCTTTTCCAAATACGGCCTGCCGAACGGCTATATTCTCGGCTCGGAAGGCTCGGGCGCCTTCATCGCCGGGCTGACCTATGGCGAAGGCCAGCTCAACACCAAGAATGCCGGCATGCACAAGGTTTTCTGGCAAGGCCCCTCGCTCGGCATCGACTATGGCGGCGACGGCTCGCGGGTGATGATGCTCGTCTATAACCTGCCCTCGATCCCCGACCTTTACAGGCGCTATGGCGGCGTTTCGGGCTCTGCCTATGTGATTGCCGGTTTTTCCATGCAGGTTTATACCAACCGCAACATCGTTCTCGTGCCCGTGCGCTCCGGCGTCGGCGCCCGCCTCGGTGTCAATGTCGGTTATCTGAAACTGACCCAGAAGCCCACCTGGAACCCCTTCTGAGCGGAGAAGCGGCTTGGCGGTTGAGCCTGAAACACGAAAGCGCGAGATCGAGGCGCGCTATGCCGCGCTTTGCGCGCGGGTGGAAGCGGCCGCCGGCGCGCCCGGCGAAGACGCGGCGCTCAGGGAGGCCTTCGCCGAACTCGCGGCGATGATGATCGCCTACGCGCACGATACCGGCGCGGAAAAGGCGATCCTGGCAGCCCTTTCACGCGACGGGGAGCGCAGCGGCAGCGACCGGCTGAGCCTTGCCGCCCGGGCCCTGGAAATGATTGAAAAGAACGACTGACGCCAATCAGCCGATGCGGCCGGTCGAAAGCGCGAGCTGATAGAGCGCGATACCGGCGGCCGTCGCGACGTTGAGGCTGTCGAGCCCCGGCGATTGCGGGATGCGCACTGGCCGGAACGCCTCAAGGATCGCCGCCGGCAACCCCTCCCCCTCCGTGCCCAGCACCAGCGCCGTGCGGCTTGCAGGCGGCAGTGCATTGAGCGCCGTCCGCCCGGAAGGCGAGAGGGTGACCACCTGAAACCCCGCCCCATCCAGCGCCGTCAGGAGGTCTTCGGCGCTGCCGCCACGGCTCCACGGCATCTTCAGAACCGAACCGACCGAGACCCTGAGCGCCTTTCGGTAGAGCGGATCGCAGGAGGTCGCATCGAGCAGCACGGCATCAGCGCCGAAGGCGGTGGCGTTGCGGAAGAGCGCGCCGGCATTGTCATGGTTGGAAAGGCCGATGGCGACGGCGACGAGCGCCGTTTCGCCAAGGTTCGCGATGACCTCCGCGGCCGTCGGCGGTTCCCGCACGCGGCCAAGCGCCAGCACGCCGCGATGCATGTCGAAACCGGCGATCGCACTCATCACCCCGGCATTGCAGACATAGACCGGAACATCCTCGGGAAAGGCCGAAAGCACATCGGCAATGCCTGCGAGCCGGTTTTCCAGCACCAGAATGCGATCGGCAACGAAACGCCCCCGCCCATGCGCTTCGGCCAGCACCCGCAGCACCACCGTGCCCTCGGCGATGAACAACCCGCGACGGCCAACCAGATCCTTCTCCCTTATGGCGCGGAAGGGCGCGATGCGCGGGTCTTCGGCATCCCGGATCGTGATCGGACTTGCCGCCATCAGTCGAAGCGGATCTCGACATCGGCGGCCATGCGGCCGGAATTGAGATCGAAAAGATAGAAGGTCTGCTCGCCGTTTTGCTTCTGGCCATAAATCAGCGCCTGGCCGTTGCCATAGCTGATATCGGCGATCGTAAAGCCGCGCGGCAGCGTTGCCGTCAGCGCCCGCGGCGCATCCGCCGGCACGACCGCGCCGGACGATGTCGCGGCGGTCTCTTCGCCCGGGGCTTCCGCGAAGACCTTGTAGAGAACAGCGCCGAAAACGGCCATCAGCGAGACGATCATGATCAGCGCGGAAATGATCTGCAGCCGCAGCATGCGCCGCCGCACCAGTTCGACGGCCGGATCAAGCGGCTGTTCTTCTTCCTGGTCTTCGTTACGATGTTGCGACATTGTCCATTGCTCCGCGGGATTGTTTGGCATAAAAGCGCCAGTCTCGCACCTGTGCTTTCAAAAAAACACCCAGATGACAGACGACCCCTTTAAACAAACCGAGGCCAATAGAAAAGTGCTTCTCGTTCCCGATGGCACGAAAGAACGCCTCGACGCCTTCGTGGCGCGGCAGATGGGCGACGGCGTGTCGCGCACGCGCATCAAGGCGCTGATCGGCAAGGGGGCCGTCACGATCGACGGGACGCCGGCGACCGAACCGAGCCGCAAGGTGACGCCCGGCACGACAATCACCGTCATCGTGCCGGAGGCGGAAGAGGCCGAGCCGGAAGGCGAGGACATTCCGCTCGATATCCTCTTCGAGGACGATGACATCATCGTCATCAACAAGCAGGCCGGCCTCGTCGTCCACCCCGGCGCCGGCAACTGGACCGGAACGCTGGTCAACGCGCTGATCTTTCATTGCGGCGAAACGCTCTCCGGCATCGGCGGCGTCAGACGGCCGGGCATCGTCCACCGGCTCGACAAGGATACGACCGGCGTGATGATCGTGGCGAAGAACGATGCCGCCCACCAGGCGCTCGCCGCGCAATTCGCCGACCACGGCCGCACCGGTCCGCTCCAGCGCGCCTACAAGGCGCTGATCTGGGGGCGACCCCGCAACCTGCACGGCACGATCGACGCGCCGCTCGGGCGCGCCTCCGACCGCATTCGCCGCGCCGTCAAGTCGAGGGACAGCGCCGATGCCGACTTCGCCATCACCCATTACAATGTCGAGCAGCGCTTCGGCGAAAAGCCGGACGGAACGGCGCTCGCCAGCCTTGTCGAATGCCGGCTGGAGACCGGGCGCACCCACCAGATCCGCGTCCACATGGCCCATATCGGCCATCCGCTGATCGGCGACAATCTTTACGGTTCCGGCTTCAAGACCAAGGCCAACCTTCTCGACGAACCGGCGCGGATGCACGTGCGCAACTTTCCCCGCCAGGCGCTCCATGCCGCCCTGCTGGTCATCGAGCACCCGAGAACCGGCGCGGAAATGCGGTTCGAGGCCCCCCTTCCCGCCGACATGACGGCGCTTTGCGACGCATTCGGCTGAACGTGACCGGAAACATTCCAGTGAATGGAGTGTTTACCGTCCGAATACCTTGAAACACGGGATTGCCATAATTAAATCCCGGTTTCCCTTCATGACATCATTGTCCGGTTTGCGGGGTGAGAGCCCCGCCGGAACAGCATGTCTCTCCAGGGAAGGGTCAGTTACCTAAGGGGGTAGAGCAGTGGCCAATACATTACCCAGCATTCGCGCCGGAGAAAACGGTCTCAACCGGTATCTTGAGGAAATCCGCAAGTTTCCGATGCTGGAGCCGCAGGAAGAATACATGCTCGCCAAGCGCTATCAGGAGCATGACGACCGCAATGCCGCCCACAAGCTGGTGACGAGCCATCTTCGACTCGTCGCCAAGATCGCCATGGGCTATCGCGGCTATGGCCTGCCGATCGGCGAAGTTGTCTCGGAAGGCAATGTCGGGCTGATGCAGGCGGTGAAGAAATTCGATCCGGAGCGCGGATTCCGGCTTGCCACCTATGCCATGTGGTGGATCAAGGCCTCGATCCAGGAATATATCCTGCGTTCGTGGTCGCTCGTCAAAATGGGCACGACCGCCAACCAGAAACGCCTGTTCTTCAACCTGCGCCGGCTGAAGGGCAAGATCCAGGCGATCGAGGACGGCGATCTCAATCCCGACCAGGTGAGCGAAATCGCCACCAAGCTGAATGTCAGCGAGGAAGAGGTCGTGTCGATGAACCGCCGGCTTTCCGGCGATGCCTCGCTCAACGCGCCGATCCGCGCGACGGAAGGCGAGAGCGGACAGTGGCAGGACTGGCTTGTCGACGAAAATGACAGCCAGGAAGACATCCTGATGAACCAGGATGAGCTGGAGAACCGTCGCGACATGCTCGCTTCGGCAATGAACGTGCTGAACGACCGTGAAAAGCGGATTTTCGTCGCGCGCCGGCTTTCCGAAGACCCGGAAACGCTGGAATCGCTTTCCGGCGAGTTCAACATCTCGCGCGAGCGCGTGCGCCAGATCGAGGTCCGCGCCTTCGAAAAGGTGCAGGACGCCGTGCAGAAACAGGTTGCCGCCAGCGCCCGCGCGGTGCGGGCCGTGCGTGACGGTAATGACGCTTCGGAATAATGGCACTTTGCCGCTGGGCGCGGGCGCCCGGCCGCGCAAAAACGCCTGAACATTAAAACGCCCTGCGTCGCGAAGCGCGGGGCGTTCTGCGTGCCGAGGCGACGATGACGGACCTGGACCGTTTCAAGAGCCTTCGGGGGCAGAAAACCCGAGACAGAGCAGCGCGAGAGGCTGAAGCGGCGCCGGCAGCGAGAGAACGCCTGCCGTGGCCTCATCATCAAAGCCCCCGACGAGAACGCTTCCCAGACCTTCTCCCACCGCCTGAAGCTGGATATTCTGCGCCGCCGCGCCCGCCTCCAGATAGACATACCGCGCGCCACGCGCGCCACAGGGCGGCTGGTCGGCAAACGCCCTCGCCGGGCTCACCATATCGGCGCAGATGGCGATAATGCACGGCGCCTCCGCGATCCATTCAGGGTTGCCGATCGCCGCATCGCAAAGAGCCGGACGCAGGTCGGCGCCATCGACCGTTTTCAGGCCTGCCCCCTCCGGAGCAAGGGCGTAAAGGCCGCGCTCGAGACCGGCAACCCTGGCTGCCAGAACAAACAGGCGCAGCGGGTAGAGCGCATGCGCGGACGGAGTTGTTCTCTTGCCGTCTTCACCGGATTTGCCCTGGGCCGCCCACAGGATTTTTTCGAGCGACGGCAAAGGTATCGCGCGTTCTGCGAACCTGCGAACCGAGCGCCTTTCGGCGAGGGCCTGCGCAAGCGTGATGTCCATCTGTCCGGCTCCCTTTTCTGGGGACGCGATCGGCCTTCAAGCTACAGGGAAATCGCGTCAGTTGCCGCCGTTGATATCCCCGAGCGCCTGCCATTCCTGGATGGCGCGATCGAAGATCGCCATGCCGGTCGTGCCCTTTTCAAGCGTCAGCAGCGCCCGGCGGCCATTGCGGTAGGTGACCGGAATGTCGATCCAGTTGCGGTCGCCCAGAAGCGCGAGGTTCTGCGACCGCGCCTGATCGAAATCATTGAGCGCCAGCATATAGAGATCATCGGTAATCTTGGCGGAAACCGCGATCAGCGGATCGCCGCGCGCGGCTTCCGTGCCCTTCATCGAGATGCGCTGTACATTGTCGATCCCGCCGCCCTCGAAATTCTCGTCAAGCGTGAAGGCGATATCGATAAGGTGGCTTGCCGGCAGCGAGGGATCGTCATTGCGGCGGAAGGTCAACACGCCGGTGAGCCCGGCTTCGGGCACGCTCATGATGCCCTCGACCACCGGTTCGGAAACGGCCGTGCCGGTGTTTTCCTGCTTGAGTTCCCACTCGACGGTGCCCTGGTAGGCCGAGGGCACCGACTGGCCGAGCTGCTCCTCGTAGAGATACATTTTCTGGGCGGCCCCCACCGGCGGCGCAGGCTCGACGGTCTGCGTCGCCGAGGCCGTCTCGGCAGGCGTAGAGGACGATGTCTGGTTGGCGACCGAACGGGCGGGACCGGAGGCAGCGCTTTCTGCCGGCAGGCCCTCGTCAACCTCGGTGCCGTCGGGCAGAAGCCGCTGTGTGAAAGGCTTGAGGTTTTCAGCCGTTTCCGTCTCTTCCGGCTCCGGCGATGGCGCATCCGGCGTTTCGGCGGGCGCGGTCTCGGCGGTCTGCTGCTGGTCGGCCGGCGAAATCGCGGCGACGATGCGCGCGCGGTTGTCCCAGGCGAAGTAACCGCCGACGACCAGGATCAGCGCGACGATAACCGCGCCTGCGATCAGCACGATCTTGCGCCTTCCGCCCGTTTCGGCCTCGTCGTCTCCGCGGTGTTCGGCTGGACCGCCGGCCATTTCATCGAAATCATCGAAGCCGGTACCCGGCTCCTCCGGTTCAAGCCCGAGCAGGCTGTCGACATGCGCCCAGTCCTTTTCCGGCACCGACCGGCGCGGCGGCGGCGGAGCGGGCTCGAACGCACCGGCCTTCGCCGTCGTCGCCTCGAATTCCCAGTCATCGACCGGCGCGCGCCGCGGGTCATCCTCCCACGCCTCGGGTTCCTCGTCGGGCTCGACGATGACGGTTCCGGCATCGGTCTCCACCGGCTCGTCGGTCACATCATAGCTATAGGCCTCGTCGTCCTCTTCCTCGTCCTCATAGTCGACCCGGTCGGGCGTATGAACGCGTTCGAAGGTCGCACCGTGCAGCAGGCCTTGCGGGCCGGGGGGCGGCGCGTCATCGACATCGTCCGCGCTCTCTTCGTCTGCAGCGTCGTCAAGAACATGTTCGACAGGCGCGTCGGCCCGAACAGACACATCCGCATGATCATCCTCGTCCGCAGCCTGCCGCGCCTCTTCCGCATCATGGCGCCGGTCCCGATACTGCTCGTCTTCGCGGTAGGCTGCGTCGAAGGCCTCACGCTCATCGGCGGGCTCAAAGGCCTCTTCCTCGCGATACCCCTCTTCGGGCGCGTAAGCGGGCCGCTCCTCGGGCTCGGACACAGGCTCGTCCGCCGGTATATCCTCCGGCGGCGCCTCATGACGTTCCTCGGCAACAGGTTCATCGCCGGTCGCATCATCACCCGGCGGCAGGGCTTCGGCGAACTCGCTCTCGACCTCGGCGATCGCGGCATCGATCTTGTCGATCTGCCGTTTGATCAGGGCTTCCGGCGGCGGCGGAGACATGTTCTCCATCTGCCGGACAACGGCGGAACGCGCCTTCTCGTAGACACGCGCGCGCAACTCCGGAGACTGTTCCGGAAGGCCCTCGACGGCACGTCGAATGACTGCTGTGAAATCCGCCATTGATTACCCCTATTGTGCGGGTTATTCCCGCGACAATACTATGATTTTTGCTTAATCCTCAAACGGATCGGTCACAAGAATGGTGTCTTCGCGCTCAGGACTTGTGGATAGAAGCGCGATTGGTGCGCCAATCAGCTCTTCAACCTGCCGTACGTATTTTACGGCCTGCGCGGGAAGGTCGGCCCATTTGCGCGCGCCGACGGTTGATTCCTTCCAGCCCTCAAGCGTGATGTAGACCGGTTTGACGCGTGCCTGCGCGCCCTGGCTGGCCGGCAGCGCCTCGACCCGCTCGCCGTCAAGCTCATAGGCGACGCAGATCTTCAGTTCGTCGAGACCGTCCAGAACATCGAGCTTGGTCAGTGCGATGCCGGTGATGCCATTGGTGGCGACGGCCTGACGCACCAGGACGGCGTCGAACCAGCCGCAGCGGCGCTGACGGCCGGTGACCGTGCCGAATTCGTGGCCCCGCTCGCCAAGAAACTGGCCGACCTCGTCATGGAGTTCGGTCGGGAACGGCCCCTCGCCGACGCGGGTCGTATAGGCCTTGGTGATGCCGAGCACATATTCGAGCGCGCCCGGGCCCATGCCGGAACCGGCTGCGGCCTGGCCGGCAACCGTATTCGACGAGGTTACGAAAGGATAGGTGCCGTGGTCTATGTCGAGCAGCGTGCCCTGCGCGCCTTCGAACAGGATGCGTGCGCCTGCGCGGCGCTTCTTGTCGAGCAGCAGCCAGACGGTTTCGCGGTAGGGAAGAACCTTGTCGGCGACCGAGGTCAGTTCTTCCATGATTGCCGCATGCTCGATCTCGGCCACGCCGAAACCGCGTCTCAGCGCGTTGTGATGGGTGAGAAGACGATCGACCTTGGCCGGCAGGGTTTCAAGGTTTGCGAGATCCATCAGGCGGATCGCCCGGCGGCCGACCTTGTCCTCATAGGCCGGGCCGATGCCGCGGCGCGTGGTGCCGATCTTGGTGCCGGAATTGGAAGCGGCGTCCTCGCGCATGCCATCAAGCTCGCGATGCAGCGACAGGATCAGCGTCGCGTTGTCGGCGATCCGCAGATTGTCGGGTGAAATGGAAACGCCCTGCGCCTCCAGCCGTCCGATTTCGGCGATCAGCGCGTGCGGGTCGACGACCACGCCATTGCCGATGACGGCAAGCTTGCCTTCGCGCACGACGCCCGAGGGCAGAAGCGACAGCTTGTAGCTGACGCCGTCGATCACCAGGGTGTGGCCGGCATTGTGGCCGCCCTGATAGCGCACCACGATATCCGCGCGCTCGGACAGCCAGTCGACGATCTTGCCCTTGCCTTCATCGCCCCATTGCGAGCCGACCACTACAACATTTGTCATTTTACCTACCTAGAAACCATGCCTTGCCTGCGGCTGAACCGCAGCATCTATAACCATCCACGACCTATATTGCGATCCCCCCGGCCCGCAAGCCCGCAAAATTTTCACGTGACAGCAACGGCGACGACGCTTTAAGGCGGGAACGCCTCAAAAAACGCCATCCCATTTTCCTTCGCGAAACATGAACCAGGGATGAGCCAATAACAGGGACTGTGGCCATGCAATGGCGAGCCTACATTCTTTTGACCATAACCACGCTTTTTTGGGGCGGAAACCTGACCGTCGGCAAGCTCGCCGTCGGTCATGTGTCGCCGATGGTGATGAATTCGTTTCGCTGGGGCATTGCGGCGCTGGTAATTTCGGCCTTTTCCATGCCGCAATTCAAGCGGGACTGGCCGGTGATCCGCAAGAACTGGCCGCTTCTCTTCGCCTACGGCGCGGTTGGCTTCGCCGCCTTCAACGCCTTCCTCTATTCCGGCCTTCGCTTCACCTCCGCCATCAACAGCGCGATCGACCAGGCGGCCATACCGCTGCTGATCTTCGTCTTGAACTTCCTGTTCTTCCGCGTGCACGCCTCGGCGGCCCAGCTTGCGGGCTTCGCGCTGACCCTTGCCGGCGTCGCCGTTACGGTTTCCCACGGCGAGCTTTCGCGCCTGCTCGCGCTTGAGATCAATTTCGGCGATTTTCTCGTACTGATGGCGGTGCTGTGCTATTCGCTCTATACCGTCAGCCTGCGCTACAAGCCCGCGCTTGACTGGCGGGCTATGGCCATGGCCTGTTTCTTCGGCGCCTTCCTCGCCTCCCTGCCGATGGTGGCGGCGGAGGCGGCGCTCGGCCTTGCCATGCTGCCACATGACCTGACCGGTTTCGGCGTTATCATCTTCATCGGCCTTTTCCCTTCCCTCGTCTCGCAGGTGCTTTTCATCCGCGGCGTGGAGCTGATCGGCCCGAACCGGGCAGGGCTCTTCATCAACCTGATCCCGGTCTTCGGCACCATCCTTGCGGTCGTCGTCCTCGGCGAAAGTCCGGAGGGCTTCCATGCCGTTGCCTTCGCGCTTGCCATCGGCGGCATTGCGCTTGCGGAATGGGGCAAACCGAAGACCCCTTGAGAGCGCACACAAAAAGGCAGCGGACGGAACACAAATCGATGCTTTTGCCTGCATGATGTTTTTCCTACACCTGTGTTGAAGCCGCCCGAAGGGTGCGGCGGGGAACATCAAGACAGGTTGATCGACATGGCCAAGCGCTTCTACTGGAATGAACTGACGAGCCCGGAATTCAGCGCTCTGGACCCGGCGAGCACCGTCGCTATCCTGCCGCTCGCCTCCACCGAACAGCACGGACCGCATCTTCCGGTCGCGACCGATGTCGCCATCGCCCAGGGCATGCTCGACACGCTCAAGGAAAACCTGCCCGAAGAGCTCGACGTGCTGGTCCTGCCCGTCCAGGAAATCGGCAAGGCCAATGAGCATATCCACGGCCCCGGAACACTCTCCTTCGGCGCGGACCTCCTGATCCCCGCATGGACGACGATCGGCGAAAAGGTCGCCGCGGCCGGCCTGCGCAAGATCATCATGGTCAACAGCCATGGCGGCAATCTCGACATCATGAGCATCGTCTCGCGGGAAATGCGCGTGCGCTTCAACATGGTCGCCGTTGCCACCCAATGGGCGCGTTTCGGCTCGCCCGACGGCATGATCAGCGAGGAAGAACGCACCTACGGCATTCACGGCGGCGAGGTCGAGACCTCGCTGATGCTCCACTTCCGTCCGGAACTGGTCAGGATGGAACATGCCGAAAACTTCGTTTCGTTGGCCAAATGGCAGAAGGAAAACACCCGCCGCCTGCAGCCGACACCGCCCAATGCGCTGGCCTGGATCGCCCATGATCTCAACCCCAAGGGGGCGCTCGGCAATGCCGCGATCGCGACGGCGGAAAAGGGCGCGGCCATCGCGCAACACCAGATTGCGGGCTTCATCGAACTGATCGAGGATGTCGTCGCCTACCCGCTCGACAAGCTTTATACGCCGGCGTGATCAACCTGGCGACGGCGGCAGGTGATGGCGTTGCTGCAGCGTGTCGATAATGGCGGAAAGCTCCTTCAGCAGGTAATCGACGAACAGGCTGCTTGCCGCATCAAGCGGCGCGCGGGCGCGTGAAAAGAGTTTCATCGGCTGGTGGCGCACATGCGGATCGGCGAGCGGGCGGAAGGCCAGTTCGCCTTTCTGGCATTCGACATAGACATCGAGCGGATTGAGGAAGGTCAGCCCCGTGCCCCGCTTGACCAGGCCTTTCAGCATTTCCGACGCATTGGTCTCCACCACCGGCTCGATCGGCAGGGACAAGGGCGACAGCGCCAGATTGATGACATGGCGCAGGCTTGTGCCGGGCTGGGCGAGCACCAGCGGCTCCTGCACGACGTCGGAGACATTGACGCGCTCTTCCCGCGCGAGGCGATGATCGGGCGGCATCACGGCCCCGATCGGCACATCGAAGGAGGCGAGCGTGCGGATGCCCGGCGTCGGCGGAATGTTGAAGCCGAGGCCGAGATCGACCTCGCCGGTCAGCACATTGGCGATCGTCGTGGTGCCGCCATCGGATCTGAGATGGATGCGGATCCTTGGATTTTCATCAACGAAACGGGCGATGATATCCGGCAGCGGGCCGGCGGCAAGTCCGACGGTCGCGACCAGCGTCACCTTGCCCGCCTGTGGCATTTTCAGCGCGCGGATACGCGATTCCAGCTTCTCATAGCCCTTCAGCACCTCGCGGATATGCTCCACGCACATCTCGCCGGCCGCCGTCAACCGCAGACCACGGGGCAGGCGCTCGAACAGCGGCGCGCCGAATTCCTCTTCCAGGGCAAGGATTTGCCGGTTCACGGCGGATGAGGCGACATTCAGCCGCTGGGCGGCCTTGCGGATCGACCCGCAACGGGCGATCTCGTCGATATATTGCAGTTTCCTGGAATGAAGCATGGGCGTAGACTCACGACTGCCGGACCCCTGCGCTGACCAAATTTTGCGCAGTTCGACTACAATTATAACAATCAAGCCGGTTGTGCAAAAAAAGCATCAATGCGGACGAAAATTGATGCTTCTCAAACAGCGGTGAAGCCGCTCAAATGCAACAATCTGAAAGCTTCACGACGAAAAGCGAAGGGGAATAGCTTATGTCGACTACCTCAAAGACCGCCGCGCTCGCCGGCGCTGCCTTCATGGCAGCGGCCGCCACGCCCGCCTTTGCGCTGGACGAGGTCTCCTATGGCACCAACTGGCTGGCGCAGGCCGAGCATGGCGGTTTCTACCAGGCCGTGGCCGACGGCACATACGAGAAATACGGCCTGGACGTCACCATCGTGCAGGGCGGCCCGCAGGCAGCCAACCGCGCGCTCCTGATCGCCGGCAAGGTCGATTTCTACATGGGCTCGCCCCAGGGCGAGCTTGACGCCGTCGTCGAGGACATTCCGCTCATTGATGTCGCCGCCATCTTCCAGAAGGACCCGCAGATCCTGATGGCCCATCCCGACCAGGGCATCGAGGAATTCGCCGATCTCGCCAAGCTGCCGACCATCTTCATGGGCAAGGACGGTTTCCTGTCCTACTTCCAGTGGATGAAGGCCAATTTCGACGGCTTCGACGATGCCCAGTACAAGCCCTACACCTTCAACCCGGCGCCCTTTATCGCCGACCCGCAGTCGGCCCAGCAGGGTTACCTCACCTCCGAGCCCTATTCGGTCGAGAAGGAAGCCGGCTGGTCGCCGAAGGTCTTCCTGCTCGCCGACAGCGGCTATTCGCCCTATTCGACGATGATCACCGCGCAGAAGAAGCTGGTCGAGGAAAACCCGGACCTCGTCCAGCGTTTCGTCGATGCCTCGATCGAAGGCTGGTACAACTATCTCTACGGCGACAACACCGCTGCCAACGAACTGATCAAGGCCGACAATCCGGAAATGACGGATGAGCAGATCGCCTATTCCATCGAAAAGATGAAGGAATACGGCATCGTCGTTTCCGGCGACGCGGATGAAGGCGGCATCGGCTGCATCACCGACGCCCACTACAAGACCTTCTTCGACGACATGGTCGATATCGGCCTTTTCGAAGCTGATCTCGACTACACGAAGGCTTACACGACCGCGTTCGTCTGCAAGGGCGTTGGCATGGACCTGATGAAATAGGCAGCCCGAAACGCTCCGTTTCGCGTCATTCAGGCGCGAAACGGCACCTTGAACTGAATGCAGGATAGCCGCATGCCGAACGCCTATGCCGAAATTCCGGCATCGCTACAAAAGCCATTGGTGAAGATGGAGCATGTCACCAAGATCTTCTCCAACGGCACCATCGCGCTCAACGACATGTCCCTGACGGTGCGCCAGGGCGAGTTTGTCAGCCTGCTCGGGCCTTCCGGCTGCGGCAAGTCGACCGCGCTCAGGATCATCGCCGCGCTCGGCGACATCACCCGCGGCACGATAGACTGGCCAAGCTCGCGCATTTCCGCCAAGGGGCGCCCGGAAGGCGATATCAGCTTCGTCTTCCAGGAGCCGACGCTGATGCCCTGGGCAACGGTGTTCGGCAATGTCTACCTGCCGCTGAAGCTGCGCGGCCAGTCGAAATCGGGCACGCGCGATCAGATCATGGACGTTTTGGAAACCGTCGGCCTTGAGGATTTCGCCGATGCCTATCCGCGCGAGCTTTCCGGCGGCATGAAGATGCGCGTCTCGATCGCCCGCGCACTGGTCACAAAACCGAAACTTCTCCTGATGGACGAGCCCTTCGCAGCGCTTGACGAGATCACCCGCCAGCGGCTCAACGACGATGTGCTCAGGCTCTGGCACGAGACCGGCATCACCGTCATCTTCGTCACCCATTCCGTTTTCGAATCCGCCTATCTGTCCAACCGCATCGTGGTGATGCGCGCACGGCCCGGACAGGTCTTCGACGACTTTCCGCTCGACACGAGCCAGGTGCGTGACGAGGACTACCGTTCGTCGGAGGAATATCACCAGGCCTGCGCGAAAGTGTCTCACGCGCTGCAGGGCGCGATCCACGCCGCAGGAGGAGAACACTGATGAGCGACAAGGTAAGCGCCATGCAGCAGGACGATGCGGCCTATGCGAAGCCCGGTTTCTGGGCGCGTCACGGCGAAACGGTCCTGAAAATCACGATCCCGATCGCCGTGCTCGCCTTCCTCGTTCTGGTCTGGCAGGCGATCGTGGTCATCTACCAGACCCCGCATTACATCCTTCCCGGCCCCGCGCTGGTGGTCGAGGCTTTCTTCGAGGACTGGGGCACGCTCGAGCCGGCGCTGTGGGTGACGACCAAGATCACCTTCATCTCGCTCGGCCTTGCCCTTGTCGGCGGCGTCGGCCTTGCCGTCATAATGGTCCAGTCGCGCTGGATCGAGACCGCGCTTTACCCGATCACCGTCATCCTTCAGGTGACCCCGATCGTCGCCATCGCGCCGCTGATCCTGATCTACACGCCAACGACGCAGGTGGCGCTCCTGATCTGCGCCTTCCTCGTCGCCTTCTTCCCGATCCTCTCCAACATGGCGCAGGGCCTGAAGAGCGTCGACCATAACCTCCTGAACCTGTTCGAGCTCTACGGCGCCTCGCGCTGGCAGACGCTCATCCACCTGAAACTGCCCGCATCGCTCCCCTATTTCATGACGGGGCTCCGGATCGGCGGCGGTCTGGCACTGATTGCCGCCGTGGTCGCCGAATTCGCCGCGGGCTCGGCTGGCGCCGGCTCCGGCCTTGCCTTCCGTCTTCTGGAATCGCAGTACCGGCTCAACATTCCGCGCCTCTTCGCAGCGCTCTTCATGCTCGCCTGCCTCGGCGTGGCAATCTTCGCGCTCACCTCCTTCATTGCCTGGCTGTTCCTGCACCGCTGGCACGAAAGCAGCCTCAAGAGGGAAAACTGATGCCGGGATTCATGACATTGCCGGAAGCGCCCTCCTATGCGCTTCTGAGAGCCACCATTCCTGCCGTCTGCCTTGCCGATGCGAGCAGCTTCGAGGCGATGGAAGGTCTCGTCTCGGCCGATATCGTGATCGCGGACGGCAAGGTCGACGTCATTCTGCCCGCCGGCACGGCGCCCGCCGCGCTTCCCGCCGCCGACATGCGCGGCGGCATGGTCTGGCCCACCTTTACCGACATGCACACCCATATCGACAAGGGCCATATCTGGGAGCGCCGCCGCAATCCCGACGGCACCTTCATGGGAGCCCTGGAAAACGTGATGGCCGACCGGCAGGCCAACTGGTCGGCCGATGACGTCGCCGCCCGCATGGAATTCTCGCTGAAATCGGCCTACGCCCATGGCACAAGCCTTCTGCGCACCCATCTCGACAGCCTGCCGCCACAGCACGAAATCTCCTTCGAGGTGTTTGCGGACACCCGGGAAAAATGGGCGGGCCGGATCGAGCTTCAGGCCGTCGCGCTCTTTTCCATCGACATGATCTTCGAGCCCTTCTTCGATGATCTGACGAGGCTTCTGAAACGCCACAACGGGTTGATCGGCGGCGTCACGCAAATGCTGCCGGACCTTGACGCGCGGCTGGACCGCATGTTCCGCGCGGCAGCCGACAACGGTCTCGATATCGACCTGCATGTGGATGAGACCGAAGAGCGTGAAGTCCTGACCCTAGGCCGGATTGCCGAGGCCAAGCTCAGAAACGGCTTTGAGGGGGCCGTCACAGTCGGCCATTGCTGTTCGCTGGCCCGTCAGGACGAAGACACGGCAAAGCGCACGATCGATGCCGTTGCCCAAGCCGGACTATCCGTCGTCTCGCTGCCGATGTGCAACATGTATCTGCAGGACCGCCACGAAGGCCGCACGCCGCGCTGGCGAGGCGTAACGCTGTTCAAGGAACTGACGGCAGCCGGGGTGAAGACGGCCGTTTCTTCCGACAATACCCGCGACCCGTTTTATGCCTATGGCGACCTCGACCCGGTCGAGGTCATTCGCGAGGCCGTGCGCATTCTCCAGCTGGATCACCCGCTGGACGAGACCGCCCGCATCATCACCCGCACACCCGCCGAAATCCTCGGCCGGGGCGAGCGTGGGGTGATTGCCGAAGGCGGACCCGCCGACCTCGTCCTCTTCAGCGCGCGGCGCTGGAGCGAATTCCTCTCCCGTCCGCAGGCTGACCGCATCGTGATGCGGAATGGCATGGGCATCGACCGCAGCCTGCCGGATTATCGCGAACTTGACCCGCTGATGGATAAGTGAACATGCCGGACTATCAACAGATCAAGGCCGAACTCGA
>NZ_CFHTCS010000026.1:0-24049 GCF_984369615.1 Martelella sp.
GCGCGACGAGAAGGAGCGTTGCGAGCTGGATCGCGACGAAGGGGATCACGCCCATGTAGATGTCGCGGACCCGGACGTCCTTCACCGCGTTCTTGAGGTAGAACAGCGCCATGCCGACCGGCGGCGTCAGGAACGAGGTCTGCAGGCAGATCGCCATCAGGATTGCGACCCAGACCGGATTATAGCCGAGGTCGATCAGCACCGGCAGAACCAGCGGCGCGATGATCAGGATGATCTCCATCCAGTCGAGGAAGAAGCCCAGCATGAACAGGATGGCAATGATCAGGGCGAGCTTGCCGGCCATCGGCAGCGGCACGCTCTGCAGGATTTCGGCAATCACCTCGTCGCCGCCATAGCCCCTCAGCACCACCGAAAAGCACGAGGCGCCGAAAATCAGGGCAAACAGGAAGGCCGTCGAGAGCGCGCTCTTCTGGCAGACCTTGAGAAAATCCGCCCAGCTCAGCCGGCGTTGCGAAAGCGCGAGCAGTGTCGCGCCCGCAGCGCCAAGGCCGGAGGCTTCCGTTGGTGTTGCAACGCCGAACACGATCGAGCCGAGCACCATCAGCACCAGCAGCAGCGGCGCGATCAGAGCCGCCGCGAGTTCCTTCAGCAAGGGCAGGAGGTTGGTCTTTTCCGTTTCGATAACCGCAGGCGCGCTGCCCGGCCGGATTGTCGCAACGATCACGATGTAGACGATATAGGCGGCGGCGAGGAGCACGCCCGGCAGCATCGCCCCGCGAAACAGATCGCCGACGGGGATCTGCAGCTGGTCGCCCATCACCACGAGCATGATCGAGGGCGGGATCAGGATGCCGAGGCAGCCGGTGGCGCTGACGACCCCGAGGCTCAGCCGCTTGTTGTAGCCGGAGGCGAACATTGGCGGGATCGCGATGGTGGCGAGCAGCACGACGGATGCGCCGATAATGCCGGTGGAAGCGGCGAGCACCACGCCGATCAGCACCACGGCGATGGCAAGCCCGCCCGGCGTCGGCCCCATGACGCGGTGGAGTGTTCTGAGCAACCGCTCGGCGATGCCGGAATGCTCCAGCATCAGCCCCATCAGGATGAACATCGAGATCGGTATCAGCGAATAGCTGGAGATCGTGTCGAACACCCGGTTGGCGACAAAGCCGATCATGCGCGCCGACGCCATGTCGGCATCGATGCTGAACGGTTCGAGGAACGAGCCCAGCAGCGCAAACAGCACGCCGACGCCGCCCAGCACGAAGGCGACGGGGTAGCCCGAAAACAACAGCACGGTGAATACGGAGAAAAGCGCGAAGACGAAGAAAACGTCGAATGCCATGGCTATTCGCCCTTGTAGTGATGATCGCTGGGCACGTGTGCACGGCCCGCAAGGACGAGTAGGGCGCGCAGCGCAATGGAAATGCCCTGAAGGAAAAGCAGCACGAAGCCGAGCAGCATGAAGCCCTTGATGATGTAGCGGGCCGGCAGGCCGGAGGGCATGGGCGAACCTTCACGCAATTGCCAGGAATAGGAGAAGATTGCCCAGGCATTCCAGGCGACGAGACCGGCAAAGGGCAAAAGCAGAAACACCACGCCGCATATCTCGACGAGCGCGCGTCGCTTCTCGGAAAGGCCGGCATAGATGGCGTCCACGCGAACATGGTCGTCGGTCTGATAGGCCCAGGCAAGCGCCGCCATCACCGCGATGGCGTTGAAATGCCATTGCAGTTCCTCAAGCTCGATCATGCCGATGTCGAAGGCGTATCTGAGCATGACGTTAACGAGAATTGTGATCGCCAGCAACGGCAGGGCAAGCGCGCCGAGCTTGCCAACGGCCTCCACCAGCCGGTCGATACGGTCGAGCATGCGCGTCATGCGGTTATCCCCGGAAAGGAAGGGGCCGCGCCCGATGTCGCCGCCCATCTCTTGCATAGCCTCTGAGAAAACTGCGCCGGAGATCGGCCTAAACGCCGATTTCCGGCAGCACCGCTCAGTTCGACCGGCGGTCGGCCCAGGGGGCCGCCTGATCGCGATAGGCCTGAAGCGAATCCCAGACCCGCTTGAAATCCGGGTCGCTTTCCGCCTGTTCCGCCATGACGTCGGCGGTCGTGGCCTCCAGAACGTCCAGAACGGCGGGCGGGAAAGTCATGATCTCCGTGCCCTTTTCCTCGAATTTCGAAACTGCCTCGGCATTGCTCACCACCGTCGAAATGATCGATCGCATATTGGTGGCAAGGCACATGTCTTCGATCAGCGCATGGGCGCTGTCGTCCATTTCATCCCATTTGCGCTTGTTGATGATCAGCTCGTTCATCGCTGCCGGCTGGTGCCAGCCGGGCAGGTAATAGTATTTCGCCACGTCCTCAAGGCCGAGCGTCTCGTCGATCGCGGGCATGGAAAGCTCGGTTCCGTCGATGATGCCCTTCTCAAGGCTCGGGTAGATGTCGCCGCCGCTTAAGAGAACGACCGATGCGCCATGCTTGGCCAGAACCTCGCCGGCGAGACCGGCGAAGCGCAGCTTCTTGCCCTTGAAATCGTCGATGCTTTCGATCCTGAAATTGTACCAGCCGCCGGATTCGCTATCCATCAGACCACAGGGGATGGTGACGACGCCCTGCTTTTCGTAGATATCGCTCCAGATTTCCCGGCCGCCGCCGTCATAGAGCCAGCCGGTATAGGTGATGGCGTCCGGCCCGAAGGGCACGCCGCCGAAAAGCTGCACGGCGGGGAAGCGGCCGGCCACATAAAGCGGCGAGGTATAGCCCGCATCGAGCGTGCCCTGCTGGACGGCGTCGAAAATCTGAAGCGGCGGCACAAGCTTGCCGGCGGAATAGACCTTGACCCTGGAGGTGCCGCCGGATGCGGCGTTGAGCTGTTCGCCGAGGAATTCGGCATTGGTGCCGCTGGCCGGCATTGTCAGCGGCCACGCGCTCTGGATGTCGAGCCTGACGGTGTCGGCCGCAGCCGCTCCGCAGACAGTGGTTATGCCGACAAGTGCGCCCGCGAGCGCAATGGCTTTTGCTGCTGATGACATTTTGTCCCCTTTTTCAAATTCTTGAGGTCGTCCGCGCCATCGAAGCCTGCGGCCGGCGACACGGTCGACGCCGCGACGAGGGCGGCTTTGCCAGGCAGAACGAACCGGAAGCGAGGTTTGCATCTGGAACACCGGCCAGTAAGTGCCGCACCCGCAAAACACTTTTCCGCAGACGTCAAGGATCGGGGGCTGCGGGACGACGATCAGTCGTCCGGGCCGGGCTGTCTTGAAGGGGAATTCGATGCGCGTGCGGACATGCGCGGCGGCGCGCCCGTCCATTGCTTGAAGGCGCGGGAAAAGACCGCGCTGTCGGCATAGCCGAGCGCCTGGGCGACATCGGAAACGCTTGTGCCGGACTGTTCAAGCAGGCCGGTAGCCAGCTCCGCGCGGTGTTCGCGCATGAGCTGGCGGACGGACAGGCCTTCCGCGCCGAGCTGGCGTTGCAGACTGCGCACGGAAATGCCGAGCTCCTCGGCCAGGAAGCGCGTGGTGACGGGCCGTCGTCCCATATAGAGCTGGATCAGCAGGCGCACCTTGTCGGAAAACGCCTCCTGCGCCTCGACCTCGCCGATCAGATCATTGAGATGGTGTTCGAGGATCATGGTGAGCTGCGTGTCCTCGCTGCGATAGACCCGGTCGGCGTCTTCCACGGAATAGACGAGGCGATTGTTGGCCTGGCCGAAAAAGATCGGCGCGCGGAACAGTCGGGCCAGAGGGCCCGTATCCTCGGGGCTTTCGTGCTCGAAATGCACTTCCAGCGGGTTCAGGCCGGTGCTGAAGCAACTGCGCACGAGTTGGCAGGACGCGGCGAGCGAATACTCCGCATCCTGCCGCCTCGGCCAGATCGTCCGGTCCGAAATCCGGTAGTGCCATACGATCGCTCCGTCATCTTCCGCCAGCCCCGAATTCGTCGCGCTCTGCAGGGCGTTCACATATTTCGAAATGCGTTCGAATGCGATCCGGATCGTCGGCGCGAGCGAGAACAATATGCCCATCGGCCCCATATCGGCGGGCTTGAAATGGGCGCCGAGCCTTGCCGCGAAGGCCGGATCGCCCGCCGCCTCCGCGGCGTCCTCGAGAAAGGCGACATAACGGTGAAGCGGGATCAGGGCGTAGGGGTCTTTCAGCTCGCGCATCGAGATACTGTGGCGCGCCAGAAGCGGCGGCAGGAACACATGCGACTTCAGCAGCGTGTCCATCAACGGCGTAAAGGCCGACACCCTGATATAGGTGACGGATCGCGTCGTCGCGATACTGGTCTTGGCGGTGTTCATGGTGCAATGCAGCGTTGTTTGGCGCAAATTATCAAGTTAGCGGCACAAATTGCAATATGCCTCAGCGAACCTCCTCCTATTCTCATTAACAATAATCAAAACCAAAAGGGGTTCATATGTCTGTCGCATCCAGCGAGCCGACGCCTGAAGGGCGCCTGGCCAGAAATTCCGTGGGCATTGCCCACATCGTCTTCTTCGTCGTTGCGGCCGCCGCGCCGCTGACTGCGGTCGTCGGCGCCACGCCGCCGGCCTTCGCCTTTGGAAACGGCGCCGGGGTGCCCGGCGCTTTCGTTCTCGCAGGCCTGCTCTATCTCCTTTTCTCGATGGGCTTTACCGCCATGAGCCGTCATATCGGCGGGGCGGGGGCCTTTTATACCTATATCACCCACGGCATCGGCAAGCCGGCGGGCGTCGGCGGCGCGTTCATGGCGCTTTTGACCTACAGCGCGGTGCAGATCGCGGTTTACGGGCTGCTGGGGCTGTTCACAGAGGGCGCCGTCGCCGGTCTCGGCCTCGACCTGCCCTGGTGGGTCTGGTCGCTTGCCTTCCTGGTGATCGTGCATTTCTCCGGCCAGCGCAACATCGCCTTTTCCGGCGCGATCCTCGGCGTCTGCATGCTGGCGGAGATCATCATCCTGCTGCTGCTTGATGTCGGCATTCTGGCCGAGGGTGGCGGACCGGAAGGCTTGAGCTTTTCCTCCTTCGCCCCCGCCACGGTGTTCACACCCGCGCTCGGCGTCACGCTGGTGTTCGTGGTGGGCTCGTTTATCGGCTTCGAGGCGACGGCGATCTTCGGCGAGGAAGCGGAGCATCCGGAAAGGACCATTCCGCGCGCGACCTATATCTCGGTCCTGCTGATCGCGATCTTCTATGCCTTCTCCACCTGGGCGATCACCCAGTATTACGGACCGTCCAACGTTCAGGAGGCAGCGGCCGGCGCGCTCGACACCTTCTATTTCGACGCTGCGGCGAATGTGCTGGGCGGCTGGTCGGCGCTCACCATGAACATTCTGCTGATCACCAGCCTGTTTGCCTGCGTCCTCTCGTTCCACAACACGCTGAACCGCTATTTCTTCGCGCTCGGCCGCGAGGGGCTGGCGCACAGCGTGCTTGGCAAGGTGCATCACATTCACGGTTCGCCCTATGTGGCCGGGATCCTGCAATCGGCGATCGCCGCGATCATTCTCGCGGCCTTCGCGATCACCGGGCAGGATCCGTTCGCCGTGGTGTTTTCCTACATGTCGGCGCTGGCGGTGCTCGGCATTCTCGGCGTTCAGGTCCTGGTCAGCGTCGCGATCATCATGTTCTTCCGCAAGAACAGGCTCGGCCACGGGCTCTGGCGCACCGCGGTGGCGCCCGTGCTCGCACTCGTCGGGCTGATCGGCGCGCTGGTTTTGGTGACGTCCAATCTGGAGCTTCTGGCCGGCACATCCAACATCGTCGTCAAATCCTTCCCCTATCTCGTCGTGCTGACCGGCATTGGCGGCGTCCTCTTCGCGCTCGGCATCCGCAAGTCCGATCCCGCGCGCTATGAGGCGCTCGGCAAGGTTTTCGAGGAATAGCTCCGCGATCGGTCCGGTCCGCCTTCAGGGACCGGGCGATTGCCCAACGACCATCATTTCACGCGGCGGTCCGGCTGCCGCGAACCCTTCGTCACAACCTATCGAGAGTGCCCAAATGACCGAAGATACACGGATCGATTTCCTCTACCTGTCGGAACAGGACATGCTGGCCGCCGGCGTCACCGACATGCCCGCCTGCGTCGACACGATGGAAGAAATGTTCGCGCTTCTCTACCATGGCGACTATCGCATGGCCGGGCCCAACAGCGATTCCCATGGCGCCGCCATCTCCTTTCCCGAGCATTCGCCGTTTCCGACCATGCCGAAGCCGACGGCCGACCGAAGGTTCATGGCGATGCCGGCCTATCTCGGCGGGCGTTTCGGCACCACGGGCGTGAAATGGTACGGCTCCAATATCGCCAACCGCGAAAAGGGCCTGCCGCGCTCGATCCTGATGTTCACCTTGAACGACACGGATACCGGCGCGCCGCTCGCCCATATGTCGGCGAACCTGTTGTCGGCCTATCGCACGGGTGCGGTTCCCGGCGTCGGCGCCCGCCATCTGGCGCGCAAGGATTCGAAGGTCGTCGGCATTATGGGCCCCGGCGTCATGGGCAAGACCTCGCTTTCGGCCTTCATGGCGGCCTGCCCGTCGATCGATACCGTCAAGGTCAAGGGACGCGGACAGAAGAGCCTCAATTCCTTCCTGTCCTGGGTCCGCGAAACCTATCCGCAGATCACCACCGTCGAGGTGGTCGACAGCATCGAGGCGGTGGTGCGCGACAGCGACATCGTCACCTTCTGCAATTCGGGCGCGGTCGGCGATCCCTCAACCTATCCCATGGTCCGGCGCGAATGGGTGCGGCCCGGCACGTTTCTGGCGATGCCGGCGCTCTGCAACATGGATGAAGGCATGGAAAAGGCCGATATCCGCAAGGTGGTCGACAATACCGGGCTTTACGAAGCCTGGTTCCATGAACTTCCCAAGCCTGCGCATGTCCATGTCCCGATCATCGGCGTCAAGTTCATGGATATGATCGCCGAAGGCCGGATGGCGAAGGAGGACCTCGAGGACATCGGCAAGATCGTCGCCGGCGATGCGCCGGGCCGGAAAGATGATGACGAGATCATCATCATGTCCGTCGGCGGCATGCCCGTCGAGGACGTCGCCTGGGGCACCGTCATCTACCGCAACGCCATCGAAAAGGGCATCGGCGTCAAGCTCAACCTCTGGGACGTTCCGGTTCTGCGCTGAGCGCCGGATGGCGGGCGGGCCCATTGCCGCCCGCCACGACAGAAGCCCTCTGACCCAATGACGGGAAGAAACATGACCAAAGTTCTGAAAATCAAGACCGGCTCGAAATTCGAGGAGCATGGCAGCTATTCGCGGCTGGTGGCCGTCGACAACTGGATCTTCGTGTCCAACACCGCCGGCCGCAATCCCGAGACCAAGGTGATACCCGAGGATGTCAGGGCGCAGACCGAACAGGTCTTCGCCAATATCGGCGCGGCGCTGGCGGCCGCCGGTTCCGGGCTTGAGGATGTCGTCGCCTCCCGGGTCTTCATCCAGAACCCGGCCGACACGGAGACGGTCATGACCATTGTCGGCGAGAAATTTCGTGGCGTCGATCCCGCCAGCACAGTCACGTGCCCGCCGCTCGGTTCGACCGTCTACAAGGTCGAGATCGAGGTGACGGCCTATCGCGGCGCGGGCGCGGCCGAAACCGAGCGCAAGCAGGTTTCGCTCTGATCCGACGATGCGCGGTCGCCGCGCATCATAATTGTCCATCAATCCCGCTCAGGTGACAGCCATGGCTCCCGCATTGCCGCCGGTGAACACAGCCGAGACATTTCCCGCCAAAACCTCTGTCGCGATCATCGGCGCGGGGATTGTGGGCTTGAGCGCCGCGCTGACGCTGGCCGAACGCGGCGTTCCCGTCGTGGTGCTGGAAAAGGGGCGCGTCGGCGCGGAACAGTCGTCGCGCAATCTCGGCTGGGTGCGCAAGATGGGACGCGCGGCCCCGGACGTGCCGATGTCGCTTGCGGCGGACCGGCTCTGGGCAGAAATGCCGGAGCGCATCGGCGTCGATGTCGGCTATCGCCAGACCGGCATCATGTATCTCGCCCGCACCGAGGCGGAGATGGACATGCACCGGCAATGGCTGAAAACCGTCGAGCAACTGCCGCTCGATTCGAGGCTGTTGAGCAATCGCGCGATCGGCGATCTGGTGCCGGGCGGCAAGGGCGACTGGGCGGGCGGGATATACACTCCGTCTGACGGGCGCGCGGAACCGACGCTAGCCCCCTCGGCCATCGCCAATGCGGCGATCGCAAAGGGCGCGGTGATCGTTGAGAACTGCGCGGTGCGCACGCTTGCGACCGCTGGCGGTCGGGTCTCCGGCGTCGTCACCGAACGCGGGGAAATCCGCTGCGAGGAAGCGCTGCTCGCGGGCGGACTGTGGTCGCGGAAGTTTCTCGGCAATCTCGGCATTTCGCTGCCGACACTGCCGCTGATCTCGTCCGTGATCCGCACGGAACCGATGGACGGGCCGACGGAAATCGCCGTCGGCGGACCGGATTTCTCGTTCCGCAAGCGCCATGACGGCGGCTATACCATCACCCAGCGCGGTGCGCTCGGCGCGCCCTTGATGCTCGATCATCTGCTGATCGGCCTTCGCTATCTGCCGATGCTGCGCGGGCAGCGGGGGCTGTTGCGCATCAGGCTCGGCCGGGACTTCGTCAACGACTTCCGCCTGCCGCGCCGCTGGGGCGCGAAGGGGCCATCGCCGTTTGAGCATGTCAGGACCATGGACCCGGATGCCGATGCCGCCATCAATGCCGAGGCGATGCGCAACATCACGGCCGCGTGGCCTGCTTTTTCCAACGCCGTCATTGCCGAGGTCTGGGCCGGGATGATGGATATCACGCCGGATTCGCTGCCGGTCATGGGCGCCGCGCCGAAACTGCCCGGCCTGACGCTGGCAACCGGCTTTTCCGGCCACGGCTTCGGCACGGGACCGGCGGCGGGCGCGCTTGCCGCCGATCTGGTGACGGGCGCGCCGCCGATCGTCGATCCCGCGCCCTATCGGCTGGAGCGTTTCTCCTGAGCGCGCCCGTCTGACGATCAGGCACGAGGATCGAGGCTTCTTGCCTGCCTGACCGCATCCTTTGTCTCGGGCAGGAATTCCAGCACCAGTCCATCAGGCAGCGCGAGCCAGTTCTCGCCTTTTTCGGTCGGCCGCGCGCCCCTCGCGCGGGCCGCCGCGATTGCTGACGGCACATCGGCGCAGACGATGCCGAGATGGGCCATGCGGCCTTCCGGGCCTGAAAAGGCCGGATCGGAGATCAGTTGCAGGCCGCCCAGCAGCCAGACCTGGGACGGCGATGCCGGATCGCCGTCCGCCTTGGTGATGGTCATGCCGAGCACCTCTTCGAAAAATGCGACATGCTGGGCGATATCGCGGACAGGGATGGCGACATGTTCGACATAGGCCTCGGTGGCCGGCATGGTTCAGTCCTTTCAGTCATGAAAGCGCCCGGCTGCGGGCATTGAGGGTATGCCGGACTCGAAAGCCCGGTTCAGTGCGTGGTGGCTAGAGCTTGCTCGAGCCAGTTCCGTTCCAGATCGTGGTCGCGGAAATATCGGACTATCGCGTCGATGAACAGCCGGGTTCTGGCCGGAAGATGCGCGCGCGACGGGAACACGACGTTCATCGTCAGCGTCGGCAGGCGCCAGTCGCCGAGCACGGGCAAGAGCCGGCCGGCGGCAAGGTCGTCGTGGACGACATAGGCCGGCTGGACCAGGATGCCCATGCCGGCAAGGGCTGCCTGTCGCAGCAACTGGCCGTCATTGGAGGCGATCTCGGCCTTTGCCGGCAGGCGACGCGTCACCTCGCCACGGGTGAACGTCAGGTGGTCCCAGTCATCGGAGAGCGTGTAGAGCAACAGGGCGTGATTTTGCAGCGCCTCCGGCGTGTCAGGCGCGCCATGCTGTCCGATGTAATCCGGCGAGGCCACCAGAATGCGGGGAACTTCGGCGAGCTTGCGGATCGTTACGCTGCTGTCAGCTTCTGAACTTCGGGTTCTGATCGCAACATCCAATCCGTTTTCGATGATGTCGCAATACCGGTTGGAGGCCTGCAGATCGACGCTGACATGGGGGTGGCGGGCCTTGAAGTCGCGGACGATCGGCATCAGGTGCAACAGGGCGAAGGACAGCGACGAGCCAATGCGCAAGGTTCCCCGCGGCTCGGCAGCGACGACGCTCACGCTGGTTTCGGCGTCCTGAAGGTCCGCAAGAATGTCGCGCGCGCTGCGGGCAAACCGCTCGCCCTCCAACGTCAGGCATAGATGGCGCGTCGTTCTTTGCACCAGCCGGACCCCGAGCCGTTTTTCAAGGCCCGTCAGACATCTGCTCACGCCGGACACCGATAGGCCGAGCTCTTCGGCGGCGCGCGTCAGATTGGCTTCTTCGGCGATGCGGGTGAAGATTTCCAGTTCGGCAAAACGATCCAAGACAGTCCACCAGCTTTTCTGTTCCCATTTTTATAACGGTAATATTCACGTAAAAATGCGTTTGATCAAGTCATTCCTGCCGAGGTCGCGGGCTTTTTTGCTCGATCTGCAATGATGTTTTCCAAATTACGTGATTTATCATGCAACAAGACGGTGCCAGACTTGCGGGTGAGAACGCATGCGGGGCCGCCCCGCCGGAGACTGCCATGTCGAATGAAAATGACCGGTCAAATCCCGTCCGCCATATCGTGATGTGGAACGTGGCCGGCGATACGTCCGGCGAAAGAGCGCGCGCGATCAGCCGCGTGCGGGCGGAATTCGAGGCGCTGCGGGGACAGATCCCCGGCATGCTGCGGCTTGAGATCGGCGTCGATCACAGCGGCATTTCCTATGCCTGCGACATGGTTCTGGTCAGCGAATTCGAAAACGAGGCGGCCTTGCGGGCCTATGCAGCGCATCCTGCCCACCTTGCCGCACGTGAGCGGCTGGAAGGCCTCAGGGTTGCCCGCCATCAGGTGGATTACATCCTCGATGCGGGGAGCGCGGGCCATGAGTAATCGTGCGTTTGTCAATGCAAGTCAGCCGGCCCGCGTGGTTTTCGGATGCGGCGCAACGGCGCGACTGCACGAGGGGGGCGTGAACATGGCTGCAGACAGCGCGCGCGCCAATTTCAACCGGAACCCGCGCCCGTTGGCGGGCGACGCGATTGCGGCTCTTGCTGCCTGCACCCACGCCGGAGAAAGACCGCTTGTCGAATGGAGGATATCGACATGAGCTATTTTACCGAGGAAAATTCTGAAGAGGCCGTCAGTGCGCGGATGGGCGAGAACGTCTCGCCGCGCCTGCGCCAGATCATGGATGCGCTGATCCATCACCTTCACGCCTTCGTCAAGGAGGTAGAGCTCACCGAGGCGGAATGGGAGGTCGCGATCGATTTCCTGACCAAGACCGGCCAGATCTGCAGCGACACAAGGCAGGAGTTCATTCTGCTGTCGGACGTACTCGGCGTCTCCATGCTGGTCGATGCCGTCAACCATCGCGCGCCCGACGGAGCAACGGAGACCACGGTCTTCGGACCATTCCATGTCGAGGGCGCGCCGGAGCGGCAGATGGGCGACAATATCTGTCTCGACGGCAAGGGCGAAATCTGTCTGTTTCAAGGGCGCGTGGTCGATCTCGAAGGCAATCCGATCGACAATGCGCTGATCAGCGTGTGGTCCGACAATGACGAGGGTTTCTACGATGTGCAGCAGCCCGACATCCAGCCGCCTTTCAACAATCGCGGCATCTTCCGGACGGGCCCGGATGGCAGATACGCGTTTCGGGGCATCAAGCCGGTTGCCTATCCCATCCCGGATGACGGACCTGTTGGCAAGATGCTGGCGACGCTCGGCCGCCACCCCTGGCGGCCGGCGCACACCCACTTCATGGTTACCGCGGACGGTTTTAGCAGGGTGATCACTCATATCTTCGTCGAGGGCGATCGGTATCTCACCTCCGACGCTGTCTTCGGCGTGAAAAAGTCGCTGATCATTCCGTTCGAGAAAGTTGACCGCGCAAACGAGGCCTGGCAGGCCGACTTTGACTTCGTGCTCTGCCGTCAAAAGCAAAACAAGGGCTGAAGATATAATCCGGCGCGAGGTGTCGGAAAGCAATTTGGCGCTTGATAAATACCAAATTCACGTGAATAGTCACAAAAAATCGCAAGATAGCGATGAGGGCGAACAGATGAAGATTGAGCAACCCGACACGATCGTCGAGGACGTATCGGCTATTGTCACGGATTTCCTGACGGCGCCGAAGGCCGTGATCGCCGGCAGATCCGAACCCGCCGAAAGCGGCGAAACCTATCCCGTCTACAATCCCGCGACAGGCGGCGTTCTGGCCGCGGTTCCGGCCTGCGGCGATGGCGATGTCGATCGGGCGGTCAAGGCGGCAGAGGCCGCGCTCGAAGGCCCGTGGTCGAAAATGCTGCCCATCCAGCGGCAGGGTCTTCTGCTGAAACTTGCGGACCTGATCGAGGAAAACGGCGAGGAACTCGCGCAGCTCGAAACGCTGAACCAGGGCAAGTCGATCATGCTGTCGCGTCTGGTCGAGGTGCAGTCCTCCGCGGAATATTTCCGCTACATGGCCGGCTGGGCGACCAAGATCGAGGGATCGACGCTCGACGTGTCGATCGCGATCCCGCCGGGCATGCGCTATCAGGCCTATACCCGCAAGGAGCCGGTGGGCGTCGTGGCCGCGATCACGCCATGGAACTTTCCCCTCAACATGGCGAGCTGGAAGATCGCGCCCGCGCTTGCCGCCGGCTGCACGGTTGTTCTGAAGCCCGCCGAGGAAACCCCGCTCACCGCCATCAGGCTTGCCGAACTCTGTCTCGAAGCCGGGTTTCCCGAGGGCGTCGTCAATGTCGTGACCGGAATGGGCGAGACCGCCGGCGCGGCGCTGGTCGCCCATCCCGGCGTCGCCAAGATCGGCTTTACCGGCTCGACCGAGACCGGCAAGCTGATCGGCATCCAGGCCATGAAGGACATGAAACGAGTGACGCTGGAACTCGGCGGCAAGGCGCCGATGATCATGTTCGACGATATGGATCTCGATCTCCTGGGGGCTGCCGCCGGCATCGGAAGCTTCTTCAACACGGGCCAGACCTGCTGCGCGGGCGTGCGCATCTATGCGCAGAAGGGCATTTACGAAAAGGCGCTGGAGGTGATCGCCAACGTGACGCGCAGCCTCGCCATCGGTTCGGGCCTCGATCCGCGCAACCAGATCAATCCGGTCGTCTCAGCCCGCCATCAGGCCCATGTGAAGGCCTGCATCGCCCGGGGTCTGGAAGATGGCGCAAAACCCGTTATCGGCGCCGAGGCGCCGGCGGAAGGCTTTTTCGTCGCGCCGGAACTGTTCACCGACGTCCGTCAGGACATGGCGCTGATGCAGGACGAGGTCTTCGGACCGGTGATCACGATGACGCCGTTCGGCGAGCCGGACGAGGCGATCGCAATGGCCAATGACAGCCGCTATGGTCTTGGCGCGTCGCTGTGGACCAACGATCTCAACAAGGTCATGCGCTATGTGCCGAAGATCGAGGCCGGCACGGTGTGGGTCAACAGCCACAACATTCCCGATCAGAACATGCCCTTCGGCGGTATCAAGCAATCGGGCATCGGCCGCGAACACGGGCGCGGCGCGCTCGAAAACTATCTCGAAACCAAGTCGGTCTGCGTGGCCTACAGATAGTCCGACACGGGCGGCCACAAGGGCCGCCCCTCCTGCCTTTTCTCGGGTGGTCGACGCTGCGGCGTCCGCCGACCCTTTCCCGCGACGGGCCGTTTTAGCCGCCCGGGCATGCGTTTCGACGGGTCAGTTTACGGCGGGGCAATCATGATGGGGAACGTTGAAAATGACGAAAATCGCTGCTTTCGAGCCTGTTTCGATTGGCGGACGGGAGTTCGACTATGTGGTGTGCGGCGCGGGCTCAGCCGGCTGCGCGCTTGCCGCCCGCCTGAGCGAGGACGAAGACGTCAGCGTGTTGCTGATCGAGGGCGGGCATGGCGACACGCCCGGCATGGTGTCGACCCCGCTGCGCACGATCGAGATCTGGTTCTCGGACTATGACTGGGGCTATTCGACCGTTCCGCAGAAACACTGTCATGACAGGAAGATCTACTGGCCGCGCGGAAAGGTCATGGGCGGCTCCTCGGCCATGAACGGCATGATCTATGTGCGCGGCCACGCCATGGACTATGACGCCTGGGCGCTTGCTGGCTGCCATGGCTGGGACTGGAAAAGCGTTCTGCCCTATTTTCGCAAGTCGGAGGATTTCGATCGCGGCGCCGATCCCTGGCATGGCGTCGGCGGACCGTTGCATGTCACGACAGACTATGCCGCGCATCCGGTGATGGACGCCCTGATCGCCGCCGCCGGCGAGGCCGGCATTCCGCACAATCGCGATTATAACGGCGCGTCGCTCGATGGCATCAGCCGCATCCAGTTCAACACGCTGAAGGGCGAGCGTGCCTCGACGGCGGCCGCCTTCATCAATCCGGTCCGCGACCGGGAGAACCTGACGGTTGCGCCGGCCACGCGCGTGGAGAAGGTGCTGGTCGAAAACGGCAGGGTCACCGGCGTGAGGTGCCGGGTCGGCGGCGAGAGCGTCGAAGTCGGCGTGCGCCGTGAGGCGATCCTCTCCGCCGGCACGATGGAAAGCCCGCGCATCCTGATGCTGTCGGGCATCGGACCGCGCGCCCATCTCGACGCATTCGATATCGAGACGGTCGTCGACCTTCAAGGCGTCGGCCAGAACCTGCACGATCACACATTGCTTCCGATGATCTATGAATCGCGGGAGGATTACCCGTTCCCGACCGACCCGGCGCTGCCGCCGATGCAGGTTCACATGTTCCTGAAATCGCATCCCGAAATGGCGGTTCCGGATATCCAGCCGCTGTTTTTCTCCGTGCCCGCCTATGCGCCGGGACAGGAAGGGCCGATGAATGCGTTCACGCTGCACGCGGCCGGGATACGGCCGACCTCGCGCGGCGAAATGAAGCTGACCGGCCCCGACATCGACGATCCGCTGCATCTCGATCCCAACCTGCTTGCCACCGATTAGGACGTGAAGACGCTCGTGACTTCGATGCGCCAGATTCGCGAGATCGTCGCCCAGCCGGCGATGAAAGACTGGGTTAGGGGCGAGGTCTATCCCGGACCGATGCGCGATGACGATGAAAGCCTTGCCGACTACGCCCGCTCGGCGGTTGGCAGCTACCACCACCAGGTCGGCACCTGCGCCATGGGCGTTGCGGCGCATTCGGTCGTCGATCCGCATTTGCGGGTCTATGGCGTTGAAGGCCTGCGCGTTGCCGATGCCTCGGTCATGCCGGCGGTCCCGTCCGGCAACACCAATGCGCCGGCCATCATGATCGGCGAAAAAGCCGCGGATCTCATCAAAGCCGCTCGTCACTGAGCCAGAAAAGGGGAATGTGTCATGACCAAAGCCAGCCTCAGCCGCCGTCGCCTGTTGCAATATTCCGCCGCCGCGCTCGCCGCGCCCGCGGTGTTTCGGACCGGACGTGCCGCCGCCGCCGACACCATCAGGATCGGCTATGTCTCGCCGCGTTCCGGTGCGCTCAGCGGGATATCCGAAAGCGACGGCTATGTCATCGACCAGGTTCGCGCACTGCTCGGCGGTACGCTTGAGACTGCCACCGGCGCCTACAATATCGAAATCATCGACAAGGACACACAGTCCGATCCCAACCGGGCCGGCGAACTGGCGGCTGATCTGATCTATCAGGACGGGGTCGATATCATGCTTGTCGGCTCCACGCCCGACACTACCAACCCGGTGGCCGACCAGTGCGAACTGAACGGCGTGCCCTGCGTTTCCAGCGCCACGCCCTGGCAATCCTGGTATTTCGGCCGCGGCGGCGTGCCCGGCGAAAAGACATTCACCTATACCAACCATTTCTTCTGGGGCGCGGAAGATCTGATGGAGATCTATTTCGGCCTCTGGAACAGCCTCGACAATAACGGGGTGATCGGCGCGCTGTGGCCGAATGATCCGGATGGCATCGCCTTTGCCGATGGCAAGCTCGGCTTCCCGCCGGCGCTGGCCGAAGCGGGTTTCGCGCTTACCGATCCGGGCCGCTACACCAATCTGAAGGATGATTTCTCCGCCGAGATCAACGCCTTCAAGTCCGCCGGCGTCGACATCGTCACCGGGGTCATGCTGCCGCCGGACCTTGCGACCTTCATGGCCCAGGCCAAGCAGATGGGCTTCAACCCGAAATTCGTGACCGTCGCCAAAGCGGCGCTGACGCCGAAGGGCATTGCCAGCTTCCCCGACGGGCTCGGCGACGGGCTTTCCGGCGAGGTCTACTGGGGCCCGCAATATCCCTTTTCCTCGTCGCTGACGGGCCAGACGGCGGCCGAGCTTGCCGCGGGTTACACCGAGGCGACCGGGAATGCCTGGCTGCAGGGCACCGGCTATGTCCATGCCCTGTTCGAAGTCGGGATCGACATACTCCGCCGCACAAGTGCGATGGCGCCGGAGGCCATCGTCGAGGCGATGAATGCGACCAATCTGGATACTTGTGTCGGCCATATCCATTGGGGCGATTTCGCCGTCGCGCCGAATGTCGCCAAGACCCCGCTCGCCGGCGGCCAGTGGCAGGCGGACGGAAAGGGCGGTTATGATCTGGTAACCACCTACAACGCC
This sequence comes from Martelella sp., assembly GCF_984369615.1. Taxonomy (NCBI): domain Bacteria; kingdom Pseudomonadati; phylum Pseudomonadota; class Alphaproteobacteria; order Hyphomicrobiales; family Aurantimonadaceae; genus Martelella; species Martelella sp. Next base: position 16,573 of record NZ_CFHTCS010000026.1, read on the forward strand.
CCTCACCCCGAAATCATGATCGACGGCACGCTGAAGCCGAAGGTCTGGTGAGGGGCATGGAGATTAAGGAAAATAGTCCCATCCTCGAGGCGCGGGGCCTGACCAAACGCTTCGGCGCGGTCACGGTGGTCGCGGATGTCTCGCTCGCGCTTGCGCCGGGCGAGGCGCTCGGCGTGCTGGGACCGAACGGGGCCGGCAAGACGACGCTTCTAAAGCTTCTCACCGGCGATTTGCGCGCCAATGAGGGCCGGGTGTTGTGGCGGGGCCGCGATATCGCGGCGCTGCCGCAGGCCGCGCGTTGCCGGACCGGACTGGTGCGCACCAGCCAGGTGCCGCAGCCCTTCGAGGACCTGTCTGTCTGGGAAAACGTGCTGACGGCGGCGCTTCACGGCGGCGGCCACCATGGTCATCACGCCGAGGATGTCGCCTTCGAGGCCTTGCGGCGCACTGGGCTTCTCGACCGGGAAGCGCAGCCTGCGGGCGCTCTGTCGCTGATGGGCCGCAAGCGGCTGGAGCTCAGCCGGGCGCTTGCCTGCGGGCCGGAGGTTCTGCTGCTCGACGAAATCGCCGGCGGGCTTTCCGATTTCGAGGTGCATGACCTGGTCGCCCTGATCCGCGAGATCAATGCGTCGGGCGTCGCCATCATCTGGATCGAACATATCGTCCATGCCCTCATTTCCGTCGTCAGCCGGCTGATCGCGCTCGATTTCGGCCGCAAGTTCGTGGAGGGCGCGCCGCAAGCGGTGTTGACCTCGGACGCGTTCAAGCAGGCCTATTTCGGAGAGGCCCCGCCGATCGAGGCAGTGATCTGATGGCCTTGCTGGAAATCGAGGGCATTGCCGCCCATTACGGCCAGTTCCAGGCGCTGCGCGACATTTCGCTGTCGGTGGATGCGGGAGAGACGCTGGCGATCGTCGGCGCCAACGGCGCGGGCAAGAGCACGCTGATGCAGGTGGTGTCGGGCCTTCTGCCCATAAGCGCGGGCGAAATCCTGCTTCGCGGCGAGAATGTTTGCGGGGTTCCGGCGCAGCAGATGACGGGACGCGGCGTTGCGATGGCGCCGGAAGGGCGTCGGCTGTTCCGCAGCCTCACCGTTGAGGACAATCTGATGATCGGCGGCTATTGCCGGCGCAAGGGCCCGTGGAATCTGGCGCGGGTCTACGAACTGTTTCCCGAACTCAAAAAGCGGCGCGGCAATCGCGGGCTCGACCTTTCCGGCGGCGAACAGCAGATGGTGGCGATCGGCCGGGCGTTGATGGCCAATCCCGATCTGCTGCTGCTCGACGAGATTTCGCTCGGCCTCGCGCCGATCGTGGTCAACCAGATCTACCGTTCGCTCCCGGCGATCGCGGCGGAGGGCATGGCCATCCTGATCGTCGAACAGGACGTCAATCGCGGCCTTTCGGTCGCCGGTCGTTTCTGCTGCCTGCTCGAGGGCCGGGTCAGCCTCGCGGGCCAAAGCGGCGATATCGATCGCCGCAAACTGATGGATGCCTATTTCGGAGTCGCGACATGATCCTGATATCGACGCTCGTCAACGGGGTGCTGCTCGGCGGCTTCTACGCGCTTCTGGGTCTCGGCCTGTCGCTGACCTTCGGCATCATGCGCACCGTCAATCTCGCCCATGGCGATCTCGTGGTGCTGGCGTCGTTCCTGGCGCTGGCGATTGCCGATTATATCGGCCTGTCGCCGATCGCATCGAGCCTCCTGCTTGTGCCGTTCATGTTCGCGCTCGGCTATGCGCTGCAGTCCGTGGTGCTCAACCGGCGGCTGAAGGACGGGATGATGCCGGCGGTGATCATCACCTTCGGTCTCGCCTTCGTCATCCAGAACGGCCTGTTGATCACCTTTTCCGCCGATCGCGCCGTGCTCCGCCAGGGCGCTATCGAAACCGCCGGCATCACCCTCATGCCCGGGCTGACGATCGGCCTTCTGCCGGTGGTCACCTTCGCCGTCGTGCTCCTGCTCCTGGGCGGCCTCCATCTGCTGTTCACGCGGACGCTGATCGGCCGCGCCTTCCGGGCAACTTCCGATGACACCCAGATCGCCGCGCTGATGGGCATTGATCCGAAACATATCTATGCGCTGGCCATGGGGCTTGCCTGCGCCATCATCGCGGTCACCGGCATCCTCACAGGGATGCGCTCGAACTTCTCGGCTTTCGATGGCCCGATCCGGCTGATCTTCGCCTTCGAGGTGATCATCATCGGCGGCATGGGCTCGCTCTACGGGGTGCTGGCCGGCGGCATCATCCTCGGTCTGGCGCAAACCATCGGCGGGGCAATCAACCCGACATGGTTCCAGCTTGCCGGCCATGTCGCCACGCTGGCCGTTCTCATGGTCCGCCCTTCGGGGCTTTTCCCGGCAACAATCGACAGGAACTGAGCCATGGTGAGAAATCTTCTGCTTGCCGCGGCCGGCATCGCACTTCTGTCCCTGCCGCTCTGGGGCACGGCGTTCATGCAGCGCTCGGTGGTCGAGTTCCTGTATTTTCTGACGCTGGCGATCGCCTGGAACGTGATGGCGGGCTATGCCGGACTGGTATCGATCGGCCAGCAGGCGTTTGTCGGCATCGGCGCTTATGCGCTGGTGGTCTTCTCCGAGGATCTGGGCGTCAATCCGTTCCTCACCATTCCGCTGGCGGCCCTTGTTGCCGTGGCAGCCGCGCTGCCGGCAAGCTGGGTGCTGTTCAGGCTCAGGGGCGCCTATTTCGCCGTCGCCACATGGGTGGTGGCGGAGGTCTTCCGGCTTCTGGCGAACGCCAGCATCGACTGGCTCGGCGGCGGACGGGGCAGGGCGGTGCGCGGCCTGATGCAGTTCGACCGTCATCTGCGCGAGGATATCACCTATTACGTGGCGCTCGGGTTGGCGGGCCTGACCCTCTTCGGCGCCATCTGGCTGCTGCGCTCGGGCACAGGTCTCGGTCTGATGGCGCTCCGCGACAGCGAGAGCGGCGCTGAGAGCGTGGGCGTGAAGACGAAGCGCACGAAGCGCACCGTCTACCTGTTCGCGGCGGCTGCCGCCGGGGCCGCCGGCGCGCTGATCTACATCATGCAGGTCAATGTCCGGCCGGATGCCGCGTTCTCGATCAACTGGGCGGCCTATGTGATCTTCATCGTGGTCATCGGCGGCATCGGCACGATCGAGGGGCCGATCATCGGCACGCTGATTTTCCTTGTTCTGCGCGAGGAGCTGTCGGATCTGGAGGGCTGGTCGATGCTGATCTTCGGCATCGTCGCCATTGTCATGATGCTGTTTGCGCCGCGCGGCGTCTGGGGGCTGATCGCGGATCGCTGGCCGGGCGGCGGACTGTTTCCCATCCGGCGGACCATGCCGGAGCGTTTGAAAGCAAAGGAGTAGCCAGCATGTCGGCAGCGACGGCAACGCGATCCGCGTTTTATTTCCACGAGCAGACATTGTGGTTTTCAGCCGGTCAATCGGCGCTGGTCGTGCCGGTCGGCGGCTGGGTGCAGCCGCCTGCCTCCGGCGGCCACGCCGATTCCCCCGAGCCGAAAAGCCGGACGGTCTCGCTGGCAAGCGTATCGGGCCTGTTTAATGCCTATGATCGCAAGGTCGCGCCCGCAGCCCCGCGCGAGGCGCTTCTGGCGATCCATCCGGCCTCCTATCTCGACCGGCTGAAGGCGGCCAGCGATGCCGGCGGCGGGGCGCTGCACCCGACGGCGCCGTTTGCCGGAGGCAGTTACGAGATCGCGCTTCTGTCCGCCGGGCAGGCGCTTGCCGCCGTCACCGACGTTGCAGGCGGCGGGCGCCGCCGCGCCTATGCGATCACCCGGCCATCCGGCCATCATTGCCTGCCCGACACGCCGATGGGGTTCTGCCTGCTCGCCAATGTGGCGGTCGCCGTCCGGGCGGCGCAGGCGAAGGGGCGCAAACGGATCGCGGTGATCGACTGGGACGTCCACCACGGCAACGGAACCGAGGCGTGTTTTTATGACGACCCCTCGGTGCTGACGGTCTCGATCCACCAGGAAAGCTGCTTCCCGCCCGGTCGGTCCGGAGGGGCGGAATCGCGCGGGACAGGGGCCGGCGAGGGCTTCAACCTCAACGTCCCGCTCTGGCCAGGCAGCGGTCATGTGGTTTACATGGCCGCGCTCGAGCATATCGTGCTGCCTGCGGTCGCGGACTTTGCGCCCGACATGATCGTCGTCGTCAATGGGCTCGACGCCAATGCCGTCGATCCGCTGGCGCGCATGCTGCTTCACGCCGGCAGTTACAAGGCGATGACCGAGGCGGTTTCGAAACTGGCGGATGCGGTGTGCGAGGGTCGGCTGGCCGTTGTTCAGGAAGGCGGCTATTCGGATGCCTATGTTCCGTTCTGCGCCCATGCGGTGATGGCAGGGCTTGCCGGCGTGAGCGATCCGGTCGACGACCCGTTCATGGGGATCGTGGCGGCCCAGCAGCCAGGAGCGGATTTCAATGCCGCCCATATCGCCGCGCTGAAACGGCATCACAGCTGGCGGGACTGAGAAATTGAGGCGCGGCGGGGTTTGCCGCCGCGCGCTCTTTCCTGTCAGGGCTTCAGCAGCACGGATTTCGACGGATAGTCGGATGCCCATGTCGCCGGCAGCGGCGCGACGAAGACGTTTTCCGTGCGGGTGCGGGTGATCTTCCACACGCCATCGGGCTCCTTGCGGAAGGCATTGTTGAGGCGCGACGAACGCAGCAGCGCCTTGCCGTCCGAAAACAGCCAGGGCTGCATATGCACCCACTGGCCATCGGCGGTCTTGCCGCCTTCGTGGACGTGGATCTGCTCGGAGGTCAGGTAATGACAGTTGAGGATCAGCGCCGGGTCCTGCTTCTGCCCCCAGAAACCCTCGAAATGCTTGCGGATCGCTTCAGCGCCATCGGCCTTGCCGAACTGGTTGTCGTAATATTCGCCAACGCCTTCCCAGACCGCGTCCTCTGTATAGAGTTGCATGATCAGGTCGATCCGTTCCTTGTCGTCCGTAACGCCATATTCCGGCATGGGCGTATCGCAAAGGAACATGTAGCGCGCCTGGATGCGGCGGATATCGGCCTCGGCTTCCAGAATTTCGATCCGGCGCGTCAGCGCCGCGATATCAGTTTCGTGCGTCATAAGAAATCCCCGTTGGAAAGCCGTCAGAAGCAGCTTTCGTCATTTTGTTCGGTGCGAAGCGCTGCGATGCTTGGAACGCCGGCGCGTGGCCCGGATTGCCGGGCGCTCGAAAGCGTAAAGCCTGTCGCACCATGGTCAAGCGGTAATATTCACGTAAATTTATCTTTGTCCGCACGACGTGCCCAAGCTCTTGATTGCAGGCAATTCCGGATTGACGAAAAACAGTTTTGCAGGCCCGGCAACACTGCGCATGCACAATCCATGTTAGAAGGATATCCGCAACAGATGCTCTGACGGCAATGTCCGACCAGTCCATCACCGAATAGGATTTTCAGCGGCTCCGCATTGCTTGCGCAGCCGCCGCATCTGTTTTAAGTATCTGAAAATAAATAAAAAAATAGAATTTTGTTTCGGATTCAGGATTGACAGCGTCGCAATTTACGGTAATTTTCACGTAAAAGGGGACGGGATAAATTCCCGCTAAAAGCAACATGACGACGCTCTCAGACCCCAAGGCCGGGGATACGGCCTTTGTCTCGACATTTTCGCTCGGCGCCGGCGATGGCCCGACCGTTGCGGTGAAGGACTGCATCGACATTGCGGGCATGGTCACGCGCTGCGGGTCTGCCGCTTATGCGGACTTTGCGCCTGCCGCGCAGCACGCCGCTGTGATCGAGCGCTTGCTTTCCGCCGGATGCCGGATCGTCGGCAAGGCGCGCATGCATGAGATCGCCTATGGCATGACCGGCGTGAACGCTTTTGAGGGCACGCCGGTCAATCCGCGCTGGCGCGATCGCATTCCCGGCGGCTCGTCGTCGGGGTCGGCCGTGGCGGTCGCAGCCGGCGCTGTCGATTTCGCCATCGGAACCGATACCGGCGGCTCGGTGCGCCAGCCGGCGATATGCTGCGGCGTCATCGGCCTGAAGCCGACCTTCGGTAGCATCGACCGCACTGGCGCTTTGCCTGCCGAAAGCTCGCTGGACTGTATCGGCCCGTTCGCCCGCGACATGACAATGATCGAGCGCGCGATGACAGCGATTGCGCCGGGTTTCGCGCCCGTTGCCCTGGATCATGCGCCGCGTCTCGGAAAGCTCAATCTCGAGGTCGGCATTGCACCGGAAATGGGCGAGGCGCTTGACGCCATTGCCGATGCCACGGCCGGCACGGTCACGCTTTCCGGCATGGATGACGCGTTCAAGGCGGCAATGACGATCATCGCCCGGGAGACGCTTGCCGCAAATCTTGCGCTATTGGATGCCGGCGCGCCCTTCGGAGACGATATCAAGGCCAGGCTGGAGGGCGCGCGGGCGGTTAGCGATGCGCAGCTCGAAGCGGCCAAAGCGGTGCGCCGCACGTTCACGGCCGAGGTCGACGCGGCGCTTGAGACAGTCGACGCGATCGTGACGCCGGCGCTGCCGAGCCCGTCCCCGCTTCTGAGCGAGGCGCATGATCCCAACAAGGTGCTGCCGCTGACCCGGTTCCTGCGACCGTTCAATCTTTCAGGCCATCCGGCGATCGTTCTGCCGGCGCCAACGTCGGCCGGGCTGCCGTCCGGCGTGCAGATCATCGCGCGCCGGGGCGAGGATGCGCGTCTTTGCGCCATCGCCCGCAGGCTTTGCGAAGCCCATCCGATTTTTCAGGTGAAGGACTATTGAGATGAACTCTCTGACACCCATGCCGTCCAACGCGGCGCTCGAGTCGCTTAAAACCGAGTTGCGGGCCCGAAGCGACGAATTCCAGGCCCTGCGGCATATCCCGATGGACATAGTCTCGAAGTTCAAGGACATCGGTGTCTACCGGGCCTTCGTTCCCGAGCGTTTCGGCGGCGACAACCTGTCTCCGCAGGCTTTCTGTCGCCTGATCGAGGAGATTTCCAGCGCCGATGCCTCCGCGGGCTGGGTTGCGAGCTTTGGCGTTTCGGCGACCTATCTGGCGGCGTTGCCGCCGGAGACCTATGCGAAGATCTACGGCGCCGATCCCGACACCGTCTTTGCCGGCGCGATGTTCCCGCCGCATGAGGCCCGCAGGACCCCGGAGGGTTTTGAAGTCAGCGGGCGCTGGCCATGGGGTTCGGGCATTATGGGGGCGTCGCTCGCCGGCGGCGGCATCAAGGTCGAAGGCGAAAGCAGCCCGCTGCCGCGCTCCGCCGTCATGCCGCGCGACAAGGTCGTCGTCGAGGAAACCTGGGACGCGGTCGGCCTTCGGGCCACCGGCAGCCACGACATCATCGCCGACAAGGTGATCGTGCCGGAAGACTGGACCTTCATACGCGGCAGTACGCCGCAGATGGACGACCCGATCTTCCGCTATCCGGCGATGGCGCTTGCCGCCCAGGTTCTGGAGGTCCATGCCCGGATGCCGTCTTCGGAATCCAGGGGA
>NZ_CFHTCS010000027.1:0-21370 GCF_984369615.1 Martelella sp.
CCTCGCCTATCTGCAACGCGCGATCCGCTGGGGCGAGGGCGACAAGCTGTTCGAGCTCTTCGCCCGCACGCGCGATGTCCGCCGCTCGATCATCGAGGCAGGCCAGGATGTGGACGTGCCGGACTTCGGCCGGCATACGCTCGACAAGAAGGGTTGAGGCCCGTCCGCGATCCCGTCAGACCGGCGGGATCTGGCCGAGCGGGATGAAGCCCAGCATTGCCCGGCCCTGGTTCACCCGGACATCGAGCGCCATGGTGCGCTGGCCGCCGGTAAACGACTTGATCAGCCCGGTCACCGTCTCGACCGGTCGCGCGACCTGCGGAAAGGCAAGCTGGAGAACCTGCGAGATGCCGTCGATCCCGGTCAGCTCGACGCTGAAGCGCCCGTCCAGATAGCCCTCCTTATCGAAGGAGAAACGGCCGGAGATCGCGATATGCGAGGCGCGATCGCCGATGGCGAGCGTTGCCTGGTTGAGAATGCCGCTCTTGCCGCGCAGCCCGTGGGAGCGGATCTGTTTGTTCGCCAGAAGCGCCCCGCCGTCGTCGATGGTCGCCAGAAGGTTGACGGAAACGGCCGGCAGAGCCTCCGCGTTGTTCTGCGGCCGAAGGACGCCGTTGGTCACCGTGAAGGCAAGATCGAGATCGCCGTCATCATCGCGCACAAGGCCTTGCGCATATTCGGCCGTCAACGTGCCCTGGCGACCTTCCGGAGCGGCAAAACGCGCCGTCAGGCCGTCGACATCATAGGATACCAGACGCGGACCTGCGCGGCCGTAGATCAGCTTGCCGCCAAGATGTTCCCATTCCGAACGCAGGATCATGCCAGCGTCATTGTCGAGCGTTGCCGGCCCCGTCACCGTCGCCATCACCGACCACGGCGCATAGACGGGCGCTTCGGCAAGCAGGCGCGGCGTATCGAAGACGGCGTCGGTCTTCCGGTCCCGAACGTGCAGGCTGTCACAGAAAAAGCCGAAGCTTGCGGGAAAGCCCTGATAGCCGATATCCTCGCAGCTGACGACGGTTTCATTGCCGCTCTGGCCCTCCAGGAGATCGAAAATGCGGGCCTTGACCGTGCGCGCGATGAAGAACCAGCCAAGTGCATAGGCCAAAAGGAGGATGACCAGCACGACCAGCGACCATTTCAGATATTTGCGCGTGCGGGTTGAACCTGCCATGGTGGCTTCCCATTCTGTCCTACGTTTCAATCGGAGTCTGGCATAGCATATGGACGAATTCTGGGTCTTTGGCTACGGCTCGTTGATGTGGAACCCGGGTTTCCCGAACCACAAGCGCGTCAACGCCCGTCTTTCCGGCTATCACAGAAGCCTCTGCGTTTATTCCTACGTTCATCGCGGAACGGCCGAAATGCCCGGCCTCGTTCTCGGCCTCGACAGGGGCGGCTTTTGCGAGGGCGTCGCCTTCGCCGCGAGGAATGATGACGAGGAGGCGGTGATGGCCTATCTGCGCGCCCGCGAACTGGTGACGAGGGTCTATCGCGAACTCGTCCTGCCGGTCCGGCTCGACAATGGCAATACCGTTCCCGCCGTCACCTATGTGGTTGACCATTCCCACAAGCAATATGCAGGCAAGGTGGATATCGACAGGGCGGCCGACATCGTGCGGCGCGGCCACGGCCAGTCCGGCCCGAATCGCGACTATGTGCTGAACACCGTCGACCACCTGAAACAGATGCGCATTGGCGATGCGGCGCTGGAATCGGTCGCCAGGCTTCTGCTCAACGAGCAACCGCGCCCCAGGCACGGCTGAGCGACCTCAAAGCCCTTCTGCTGCCTTCAGTTCCGCGATGCGCTTTCGCGTCACCTCGGGAAGGTCGAGATGCGGGTTTTCGGCGACGGTCTCCAGAAGCAGCCGGTCGCTTTCCCGCTCCATGGTCTCGACGAGTTCGGCAAAGAAGGCTTTCGGCGGCTTTCCCGGCGGGATCGCAGGCAGGACCCGCACCTTGAAATGCCCTTTCTGGCGGCGAAAATTGCCGCGCGGCCAGAACAAACCCGGATGCATGACCACCGGCACGACCGGCACGGCAAGGCCGCTATAGATCATCTGGATGCCGCGTTTGTAGTCCGGTTCTGCTCCCGGCGGCCGACGCGTGCCTTCCGGAAAAATGATCAGCTGCCGACCGGTTTCCACCTCGGCCTTGGTGCGCTTGATCGCGTCGGCCATCGCCCGGCCGCTTGCCGCGCGATCGACGGCGATCTGCCGCTGTTTCTTCAGATACCAGCCGAAGAGCGGCATCTGGATCAGTTCGCGTTTCAGCATGAAGACGGAATCCGGAATCCACGGCAACAACATGATCGTGTCCCAGGCGGACTGGTGCTTCGGCGTGATGATGCAGGGCCCCTCGGGGATGTTCTCCAGCCCCTCGATCTCGAACGTCGCGCCGGCCCAGAAGCGCATCTGCCGGTTGACGAACCGGCCCCAGCCCTGAACCACGACACGATAGGCGTTCTCGCGCGAGGCCGAGAAATAATAGGGGGACTGTACGATCATCCTGAGCGCCGTTCCGACATAAAAGGCGGTATTGAAGGCGATGGAACGAAAGATACCCATGCCAGTCATTCTTCCTGTTCGGCGGGGCGAAGAACCCACAGCCCCGTTGCCGCGCGCACATGCGCTCCGATGAACTTCAGATATTCCGACCCCAGCACCTTCACATAGCGCAGATTGTCGTACCAGGGCTTGTCGCCCTCGCCCAGCGGCACAGGATAGCCGACAAACACCGTATCGGGATCGATATGGCGCAATTCGAACAGGCCGCGCGGCAGGTGATAGGCGCTGGTGACGACCAGGACGCGCCGATAGCCGTGCTCTTCGATCCATTTGCGGGTCTCAACCGCGTTGCCGTAGGTATCGAGCGCCTCATAGCCGACATCGACGCAGCATTCGAACAACTGGCTGTCGCCGTCGGTGGTCTTGCGAATGCTTTCCGGGGTTGTCGAAGGGTTGACCCCGGAAATCAGAAGTCGCTCTCCTGCGCCCTCAGCCAGCAGCAGAAGCGCCTCGTCGATGCGACGCGCGCCCCCGGTCAACACCACGATCGCGTCGGTCTCGTAGATCGGCGGCGGCCTTTCGGCCAGGATTCTGACGGTAAACCACAGGAAGCCGCCGCCAAAGGCAATCATCGCGGCAAGCGCGAGAACCAGAACGGCGCGCAGCACGAAGCCCGGGCGCGTGACCGCCCGCCCTCGCGCACCATCCCCGTTGCCGCTCCTTTCCGGCGGCTTGCCGAGTTCGTTTCCCATCGCCCTTCCATTCCGGATGCCTTGCGGCAGCTGACACTGCATCGCCCAAAGGGCAACGCGAATCGGTGGCCGGCCGAATCATTCCGCCGCCCTTCATACAGTACAGACGATATAGCTGAAATTCGGGCCGGGCGACGACGCCGAATAAGTTGAAATTCGGGAGGAGCTAAAGCGTATCGGTGCGGGCCGGGTCCGAACGGATGCGATCGATCTCCCTGATCGTGCGCATCACCGTCAGCCGGGCCGTCAGCGTCGTCAGCGCCGCAATGACGACGATCGTCAGAAGGATTCCCGCATAAGCGCCCCAGCCGATCGATATCTTGCCGAACAGCGCGGTGGCCTGATCGGCCCCGGGGGTCGCAAGAAATCGCGCCTGCCAGAAGCGCGCGACCACGAAAAACAGGCAGGCAAGCCCGCCGCCCAGAAACGCGCCCTTGAGCGCCACGTTGAGAAAATGGTTCTGGAACTGGCGGGCGACGAAACCGCCCTCCGCGCCGACAAAATGCAGCACCTCGACAATGTCGCGACTGCCAGACAGCGCGCCGCGCGTGGCAAAAACCACCGTCAGCACCATGGCAGAGAAGACCAGCGCCATGATCGAGACGCCGATCGTCGTCGTTGCATCGGCCATGGCCGAAAGCCGGTTCACCCAGGCGCGATGGTCATCGAGATAGGCGCCCGGCACGGCGCCCTGAAGGGCCGCGGCCATGGCCGCGAAATCCGGAGGATTGTTCTCGTCGATCGTCACGATCACAAGGCGCGGCACCGGCAATTCATCGAAATCCAGCCCGGTCCCGAGCCAGGGTTCGAGCAGCCGCTCGGTTGCCGCCTCATCGACCACCTGACCGTCGATCGTGCCGACGAATTGCAGCGCCACGTCCCTGGCTGTCAGAAGCGCCTGGTTCATGTCGCGCCCTTCGGCGGGCTTGATCTGGATGGTGACCTCGCGGGAGATGCCGCCCTGCCAGCTTGCCGCCGTGGCGCGCACCATGGAGACGCCGCCGAGCGTCAGGCAGGCGAGAAAGGCCATGATCGCGATCACCGCCATCAGCGCCCGCGACTGCACATTCGCGGGCGGAACGATCGGCGTCGGCTTGCCCCGTTTCTGGCCGACGGCAGGCGGTCTTCGCACACTGCGACCGTCTCCCGTGCCGCCCTGTTCCGTCTTCGGCGCCGGCCTTTGGCGCGGCCCGGCATCGGCGCGCGGCGCGGATCTGTCAGGCGTCGGGGTCGCCCGGCTTCCCGGGCGCGCGCGTGGCGGCCGGGTTTCGGCGGTCGGCCTCTGCCGGGGTCGCGCCTGCCCTTCCCCTTGGACAGGTCTTGCCTCGGCCTCCTCCCGTTCGGCCTGCGCGTGCCTCAACCTTTCCCGATCTGCCTTTTTCCGCTCGAGACGCCCGGCCTCGCGCGCTGCGGCCTCCTGCTGCATCTGCCGCTTGCGCGCGGCCTCGGCCTCATGCACGCGGATTTCCTCGCGGCGGCGCTCCTCGAGAATCCGCTCCTCGAGCAGGCGTTCCTCGCGGGCCCGCGCCTCGGCACCGCGGCGCTCTTCCTCGCGCTCGCGCTGAAGACGCTCCTCCTCCAGACGGGGATCGCGGATCGAACGGGGCGGCCTAGTCATAGATATCGAGCCTTCCCTCCGACAGGATCATCCGCCTGGCGTCATAACGGTCCATCAGCGCAATATCGTGGGTGGCGATCACCACAGCCGTGCCCATCCGGTTCAGTTCGACGAGCAGGCTCAGGATGCGCCGCGCCATCGGAGGGTCGACATTGCCGGTCGGCTCGTCGGCAAGCAGCACTTCCGGTTGGTCGATCAGGGCCCGGGCAATCGCCGCGCGCTGCTTTTCCCCGCCGGAAAGCACCGGCGGGCGCACATTGAGCCTTTCGCCGAGCCCGACCCATTTCAGCAGTTCGATCACATCGTTCCGATAGGAGACCTCCTCCCTGCCGCGCACGCGCAGCGGCAGGGCGACATTCTCATAGGTCGTCATATGGTCCAGCAGGCGAAAATCCTGGAACACGATTCCGACGCGGCGTCGCAACATCGGCATTTCCTTGTGGGGAATGACGGCGACATCACGCTCGAACAGACGGATGAGACCGCGCGTCGGCTGCAACGCCATAAGCATCAGCCGAAGAAGCGTCGTCTTGCCCGCGCCCGACGGGCCGGTCAGAAACTGAAAGGAGTGTTTCGGTATGTCGAACGTCATGTCCCGCAGGACTTCCGGACCCATCCCGTATCGCAACCCCACATTTTCAAACTGGATCAGTGTCATGGTCAGCGGACAGCCTTCGCTCTATTTCGGCGCCATCATCGCCGATTATGCATAACAGGTGGTGAACAGAGGGCAAAGCCGGCAGGCGTCCCCGGCATTATCCACGAAGAAATGCTGCCCGTCGCGCGCCCTTTCCGGCGTTTTGATTGCCGCCCGGTTGCAAAGCCATTAAAACCGGAAATTCCCGATAGGCAATGAACGCGGCGCCCCGGCGCACCGCAGAAAATGAGGAGCGCCCCCATGCACGTCGTTCGCGGCAAGAATATCGAAGTGCTGTTCTCGACCGAGGACATCGCCAGGCGCAATGAGGAACTCGCCAATGAAATCGCGAGCGGCCCCGCCAGGGACCTGCTCGTCATCGCCATTCTGAAGGGCTCCTTTGTCTTCGCCGCAGACCTGATCCGTGCGCTGCACAAGGTGGGCCTTGCCCCGGAGGTCGAGTTCATGACGCTCTCAAGCTACGGCACCGGCACCGTCAGCCGCGGCGTGCGCCTGGTCAAGGATATCGACAGCCTCGTGGAAGGCCGGGACGTGCTGCTCGTCGACGACATTCTCGAATCCGGCCGCACGCTGAGATTTGCCCGTAACCTGATGCTGGAGCGCGGCGCGGCCAATGTCTCGATCGCCGTGCTGCTCGACAAGCAGAACAAGCGCGAAGAGGTTCTGGAGGCCGACTATGCAGGCTTCCACTGCCCGGACCGCTTCGTCGTCGGCTACGGCATGGACGTGGCCTATGCCTTCCGCGAGCTTCCCTTCGTCGGCGTTATCACCGGTGATGCTTAACCAAGGTTAAATCGCGGTAACAGAGCTTGTTAACTACATAAATTGCCATTTTTCGATGTTTACTTCTCGCTAGGAAAGTTCTGGTGATCTCTACGGCAACAAGGCCCGGAACAACGGGCATGCCGCAAGGGTTTTGACAAGACAGAAAGAACTGGACAGCGCCATGGCTAGGATTTTGATCACGGAAGACGAAGCATCGCTCAGGGCATTCGTCGCGCGTGCGCTCAGGCTCGACGGGCATGAAACGGTCGAGGCCTCGGACGGCGCGGAAGGGCTGGAACGCCTGGCGGAGAGCAATTACGACCTGCTTCTCTCCGATGTGCGCATGCCCATCATGGACGGCATCGCCCTTGCCCACCAGGCGGCCAGCACCCATCCGGGCATGAAGATCCTGCTGATGACCGGCTTTGCCGAACAGCGCGAACGCGCCGACGACCTGATGGAAAAGATCGTTGACGTGGTGCCGAAGCCTTTTGCCCTGCCCGATATCCGCAAGGCCGTCGCCCGCGCGCTGGCCGCGTAGGTATCTGCCTCGATCATGCCGGGTTGAACGTCCAGGGGCAGCGCATCTCTGCGTCGGCATGAAGATCCGGCGGGGTCAATTCCCCGTCTCAGGCTCCAGCAAGCGCTCCAGATAAGGCGGCTCTGAGGGAAGAGGAGCATCCTCGTTCAACCGTTCGCGGATGGCGTCGAGGATCTCGCGGGCGCGCTCGACCGTAAACTCGTCCGGCACCTGAACATCATCGCCAAAATCAAGTCCGTCCGAGCCCTGATTGCGGCCAAGCGGATCGCGACCGGTCTGGCTGCCCCAACCGGTCTGGCCGTTCGGGCCCTGCTGGCCTTGTCCCTGGCCCTGCGCCATCATCGAATTCATCATCTGCTGGGCGCCCTGACGCAAGGCTTCCAGCGCATTGCCCTGCCCGTCCAGCGCGCCTTCCCCCTCGCCTTCGCCGAGTGACTCGGCGGCACCGTCCATCGCCTCTCCGGCGCGGTCGAAACCCTCGGCAGGCGGCATGCCGAGCTCGGACAGCTTCTGCTGCATCTCTCCGAGCTGTTCTGAAAGAGCCTGCTGGCGCTCCTGAAGCTGGCGCAGCGCCTCGCGCAATTCCTCCGCCGTCATCTCCTGTGGTGAACGCTGCTCGTCGCCGTTCCGGCCCTGCTGCTCGCCATCCTGGCGCGGCGGCGGATCGCCCCACTGCTCACGGTCGCGCAATTGCTTGTCGAGCTCGAAGGTCTCGTTCATCAGCCGCTGCTGCTCCTGAATGAGTTCGCCAAGCCGGTCGATCTGCTCGCGCATTTCCGAATTCTGCTGCCCCTGCTGGGCCGTGGAAGACGGCGGCTGGATGTTGTTCATCATCCGCTGCAATTCCGACAAGAGCTGCTGGGCGGCGGCGCGATCGCCGGAGCGGGCAAGGTTTTCGAGCTGGTTCAGAAGATTGTCGAGATCGCGCTGGCGCAGCGCCTGCTGCGCGCCCTGCTGCATATCGGACGGCTGCACGCGTTCGGCCATTTCAGACAGGTATTCCTGCATCGCCTGGCGCAATTCTTCCATCAACCGGGCGATCTCCGCATCGGAGGCGCCGTCGCGCAGCGCCTCGCTCAGGGCATCCTGCGCCTCTCTGAGGCGTCGCTCGGCATCCGACAATGCGCCGTCCTCGATCCCGGTCGCGATCGCCCAGAGATAGTCCGCCGTATCGAGATAGCTCTCCTCGTCATGGGCAAGCAGCATGCGCGTCTGGGCCGATTTGATCAGGAGGAACTGCGTGAGATCGGGGATCGTCTCCTCGGGGCGCAGGGTGATCGCCGCGCTATATTGCAGCGCTTCCGGCATGGCCCGGGTATCGAGCGCGAAGATCTGCCGCTGCTCGGCGACAGAGCCTGCGAGCAGGTTGTAGAACGTCCGTGCGGGCAGCGCCATTTCCAGCGGCGCGCTGCGGGCGACATGGCCGGCCGCATCTTCCGCAACCAGCGTGATCGTGACCGGTTTGCCCGAAAGCGGATGTTCGGTGAGATTGCGGCTCGTGAAGGCGGAATGGTCCTTGCTTGAGCGAGAGGGCATGTTGAGCGGAAACTCCGGCGGCGGATAGAGCGGTCGCGCATCCGCATCGACATTTCCCGCCGGCGCTATTTCCGCACGGGCGGTCGTGACGCCGTAATCATCGGAGACCGTGTATTCCAGTTCCAGCGCGCCGTTTGCCGCCGCCTTCGGCCTGCCCTTGAAGGCGATGACCGGCATTTCATCCGGCACGACGCCGATGACCCATTGCCGTCCCGCCGCTTCCAGCAGGCCGCTCGATGCCAGGGTGAAGCGGGCGCTGCGCATCATGTCGCCGTCCTCGGCCTCGTCCGGGGCCTGCGGCGCGTCCGCATCATCCGGCACGAAGACGATCGGCGCATCGGCCCCCTTGCCTGACAGACGCACCGTCAGCACCGAGCCTTCCGGAATGGCTTCCACCTGATCGACGCCGTCGGCCTGAAGATAGACCGGCGCCTTGCGGGTATAAGGCGGCGGCGAGATCCAGGCGTCGAACCGGAGCGCCAGCGCCGCCTCGCTTTCTTCCGCCGGCGGCAGGAAGGCATCCGCAAGCCGCCCGGAGCCGGTCGCCCCCGAATAAAGGAACGCCACAAAGAGCAAAAGCGCGGGAACGGCGCGCAGGCCGTGCGGGTCGACCGTCGACAGATCGGGCCGGGCATGGCCGCTGCCGACACTGCCGAGCTTTTCGGCCATGCGGCGCTGGTGGGCATGCCATAGGGCAAGCGCCTCCGGCGTCTCGCGCGCCGGCCTGTCTCCGGCAACGGAAATGGCCTGATGGGCAAGCGCGTTTTCACGCTCCAGACGCCGTTCGGCTTCTGCCCGGGTCGGCATTTTGAACCGCCGCAGCGGCCAGAAACCGGCGAAAAAGCCGCCGACAAGCAGCAAAAGGAGAACGACCCTCAGGGCAAACGGCACGGCGTGAAAAAGGCCGAGCCAGGAAAAGGAAAGGTAGAGCGCAACGGCGCAGGCGGGCCAGACCAGGCCGGGAGCCAGGCGCTCGACAATTAGGTTGAAACGGGCAAACGCGCGACCGCGGGCAATGCGCCGCATCAGCGCCTTGCCTTGTCTGGCCTTGTCCGGGTCTTGCGTGCCGGTGTCTTGCTGTCGCGCGGTCATGGGTCCCGTTTGTCGCGCCTTTCGGCGGCGGCGTGAACGATACGCAAACCATAGCACGGTTTATGACGATAGCGAGGAGACGAAGACGAATATGGGCAAATCCGTCTTCAAGACTTTGCGAGCAGCGTCACATCCAGTCCGGCACGGAATCGAGCCCGATCAGTTCTTCGTAACTGCCGCGCGGACGGATGACGTGGTAGCGGTCGCCGTCGACCAGCACTTCCGGCACCAGAAGGCGGGTATTGTAGGTGCCGGCCTGCACCGCGCCATAGGCGCCTGCCGTCGAGACCGCCAGAAGATCGCCCGGCTCGGGCCTTCCCATCTCGCGCGAAAGCGCCAGATAATCGCCCGTCTCGCAAACCGGGCCGACGACATCAGCCGTCAGCCGATCAGCCTTCGGGTTCAGCGCCACGGGGCGGATGGCATGGTAGGCATCATAGAGCGTCGGGCGGATAAGGTCGTTCATCGCGCCGTCGACGATAACGAAGCTTTTCGCCTCCGCATCCTTCACATAGATCACTTCGGTGACGAAAATCCCGGCATTTCCGGCGATCATCCGCCCCGGTTCGGCGACGATCCGGCAATCAAGGCCGGCCAGTTCCTCGCGGATAACGGCCGCATAGGCCGTCGGCTCCGGCGGCGGATTGTTGTCGAACTCGTAGGGAATGCCGAGCCCGCCGCCGACGTCGACATGATCGATCGCATGGCCGGCGGCCCTCAGTTCCGAAACCAGCGTCCTCATCAGCCGGAACGCATCGCGGAAGGGCGAGAGCTCGGTGATCTGGCTGCCGATATGCATGTCGATCCCGGTGACGCGGATGCCGGGCAGTTCCGCCGCGCGGGCATAAACGGCCTCTGCGCGCGAAAAGGCGATGCCGAACTTGTTTTCCTTCTTGCCCGTCGAGATCTTGGCATGGGTCCTGGCATCCACATCCGGATTGATGCGGAAGGAAACCGGCGCTTCGACTCCTTTCGCCGCGGCGCGCGCGCTCAAGACCTCAAGCTCCGGCTCGGATTCGACATTGAAGCAGTAGATGCCGGTTTCCAGTGCGAAATCGATTTCCCGCACCGTCTTGCCGACGCCGGAGAACACGATCTTTTGCGGCGCGACGCCGGCGGCCAGCGCGCGGCGCAGTTCGCCTTCGGAGACCACGTCCATGCCCGCCCCGAGACCGGCCAGAAGCTTCAGGATCGCCTGGTTCGAATTGGCCTTGACCGCGTAGCAGACAAGCGCGTCCGAACCGGCAAAGGCTTCGGCGAAGACCTTGTAATGGCGCGTGAACGTGGCCGTGGAATAGCAATAAAAGGGCGTGCCGACGGCCTCGGCGATGGCCGGAATGGAAACGCCCTCGGCAAAGAGCACGCCGTCGCGGTATTCGAAGTGGTTCACGAGAAAGGACCCGGCTAGTTGAGAAGGGAATCGAGAATGAAGGGCTCGCTATCGACGGCGGCATCCGGCCCGGCATTGATGACATTGTCGCCGGATCCGTCGAGGATGACCGGCTTGTCGTTCGGCGCGATGCGGATGGCGGGCGTATTGGCGCTCTGCGCCTCGCGCTCGGCCTGTTTGGGCGTTGCCGGCGGCACTTCCAGCGGGCCACGCCGCCCGCAGGCGGTCAGCACGAGTGCGCTCGCCAATAATGCCGCAACGGCGATCCTGTCTTTTCTCATGGCACTTTCCACCGCAAGCCTGAACAAACCCGATGCCTCTCCTGATAGCCGATCAGGCGAGGCTTGTGCACCCTCAAACGCGCGAATTCAAACGCGCTCGCGCCACCAGGCAATCTGCTTTCTCACCTCGTCCGGCGCCGTGCCGCCGAAGCTCTTGCGGCTCGCCACCGAGGCCTCGACCGTGAGAACGTCAAAAATGCCGGCCGTGATCGCCGGATTGATGGCCTGAAGTTCTTCGAGAGACAGTTCCGCAAGGTCGCAGCCCTTCTTCTCGGCGAGCGCCACCGCATGACCGGTCGCGTGGTGGGCGTCGCGGAAGGGCAGCCCCGCCTCGCGCACCAGCCAGTCGGCAAGGTCGGTCGCGGTGGAGAAGCCGGAACCGGCGGCGGCCTTCATCGCGGCCGTGTTGACGGTCAGGTCGCCGATCATGCCGGTCATGGCGGCAATCGCCAGATCGAGGCTTTTGGCGGCGTCGAAGACCTGTTCCTTGTCTTCCTGCATGTCCTTGGAATAGGCGAGCGGCAGGCCCTTCATCACCGTCAGCAGCGCCACCAGCGCGCCGTTGACACGGCCGGTCTTGGCGCGCACCAGCTCGGCGGCATCGGGGTTCTTCTTCTGCGGCATGATCGAGGAGCCGGTGGAGAAACTGTCGGAAAGCCGCACGAAATTGAACTGCGGCGTCGACCAGATGACGATCTCCTCGGCAAGACGCGACAGATGCGTGCCGCAGATGGCGGCGACTGAGAGAAACTCCAGCGCGAAATCACGATCCGATACCGTGTCGATCGAATTGCGCGTCGGCCCGCCGGAAAAGCCGAGCGCTTCCGCCGTCATGTGCCGGTCGATGGCAAAGCCTGTGCCCGCAAGCGCCGCGGCGCCGATCGGGCTTTCGTCCAGATGCTCGATCGCGTGGCGCACGCGCTTGCGGTCGCGGCCGAACATTTCGACATAGGCCATGCAATGATGACCGAAGGTGACGGGCTGGGCGGTCTGCAGATGGGTGAAGCCCGGCATCACCGTCTCGGCATGGTCTTCGGCGCGGGCGAGAAACACGCCGATGAGGCGCGTCAGCGCGGCTTCCGTCTTGATGAGTTCCTTCTTCACCCACAGGCGGAAATCGAGCGCCACCTGATCATTGCGCGAACGCGCCGTGTGCAGACGACCGGCCGCCGCCCCAATCAGTTCGCGCAGGCGCGATTCGATATTCATGTGAATATCTTCGAGCTGGCGCGAGAAGGTGAAGCGGCCCTCGTCGATCTCACGACGAATTGTTGAAAGCCCATCCAGAATTGAGGCCTTGTCCTCTTCCGAAATGATGCCCTTTTCGGCAAGCATGGTGGCATGCGCGATCGAGCCGTCGATATCCTCGTTATAGAGAGCCTTGTCGAAATCGATGGAGGCATTTATCTCCTCCATGATCGCGTCGGGGCCGGAGGCGAAACGCCCGCCCCACATTGTGTTCGAGGTGCTGTTGTCGGAAGCCATGACGTGCCTATCTGGAGAGTGACATGACGAAGAAGAGCCGCAAGAGCCCCATCTCCGCCAGACTTGTTCTTATCGCGCTTGTTGCCGGGCTTATCGCCGGCGCTGTGGCGGTATACGTGAAAAATACGTTCACTGGCAATGGCGCGGGCGAACTGGCGACAGCCGGACAGTGCGAAAGCGCGGTTGCAACCGCCGCCGCGCTCAGACCGCTGGCGCATGGCGAGGTCGCGGCCTTCATTCCCGCCGAAAAGCCGCGCCCGATGCAAAACCTCCCCTTCAACTCAGACAATGGCGAGACGTCGCTCTCCGCCTTCAAGGGCAAGACCGTGCTGATGAACCTCTGGGCGACCTGGTGCGTGCCCTGCCGCGAGGAAATGCCGGCGCTTGATGAACTCGAAGCGGAGATGGGCAGCGATGATTTCGAGGTCGTCGCCGTCAATATCGACACGGGCTCCGACGAGAAGCCGAAGACATTCCTTGACGAGATCGGCATTTCCTCGCTCGCCTTCTACCGCGACGGGACCATGGGTGTTTTCAATACGCTGAAGAAGGACGGCCTCGCCTTCGGCCTGCCCTCGACCATCCTGATCGACGAGAACGGCTGTCTGCTGGGGGCGATGAACGGGCCTGCGGAATGGGCGAGCGATGACGCCAAGGCGCTGGTCGGAGCGGCGATCGGCCGCTGATGCCCGCCGCAGCCCCGACCGCTCCTTGCAACTGCCATTGTTCTTTATCCCGAAACCCGAGTCGTAAAAAGCCTCAGGCCGCCCCGGCATTTACGCGGCGGAATCGGAATATACGATCCTGAGGGCAGACAGCGACGTTTCCGGCAGGTTTCACGGCGTGACCACGACGCTGGCCTATCTCGTTCCGTTCCTCGACTACACCTCCAATGCGGTGCTGCTCCGGCTGCCCGCGATGGTTCTGCCTTCGAGCGCTACGCACAGACGCCGAACCAGCGCGCGGCGGCCTTCACCGTAGCTGGCGTGCCGGTCGGCGAGGATGTCGCGCTCGTCAGCGCCGGCGTCGCGGACTCGGCCGCAATGGCCCGCTTCTCGTTCAAGTTCTGAGGATACTGCCCGGGCGTTTGGGACGAAACGTCGGGCTTAGAGCGCCGTGCGTCCATTCGGACGCACAAAGGACGCTCTAACCTATTGAATCTACGCATCGTGCTTTCCGAAAATCGATTCCGATTTTCGGGCCGATGCGCTAGCCGGCATTTTGGGCCCGTTTTTGGGCGGTCGCGCCGTTTCCTTTGCGGGAAAAATGCTCTAGAGCATTTCGCAGTCAGGTGGAAACACCTGACGTCCGCGAAAAAGCGGCAAGACAATAAGATAGAGCGGTTCAGCATTGCCGTGAAAAGCTGGACCGCTACAGAGCGTTTCAGGCCTGAAAATCCAGGCCGGCACGACGTGAAGAAGGATCCCCTGCCCGATGATACCGCGCTACTCCCGCCCGCAAATGACAGACATCTGGTCGCCGGAAACCAAGTTCCGCATCTGGTTCGAGATCGAGGCCCATGCCTGCACCGCGCTGGCCGAGATCGGCGTCATCCCGAAGAGCGCAGCCGAGACGATCTGGGAAAAGGGAAGCGCGGCGACCTTTGACGTGGCGCGCATCGACGAGATCGAGGCCGTGACCAAGCATGACGTCATCGCCTTCCTCACCCATCTTGCCGAAATCGTCGGTCCGGATGCCCGCTTCGTCCATCAGGGCATGACCTCCTCGGACGTGCTCGACACCTGCTTCAACGTGCAGCTCACCCGCGCCAGCGACCTGCTGCTCGCCGACCTCGACGGCCTGCTCGCCGCGCTGAAGCGCCGCGCCTTCGAGCACAAGGACACGATCACCATCGGCCGCTCGCACGGCATCCATGCCGAGCCGACAACCTTCGGCATCAAGCTTGCCCAGGCCTATGCCGAATTCGACCGCTGCCGGGCACGCCTTGTCGCCGCCCGCGAGGAGATCGCCACCTGCGCCATTTCCGGCGCGGTCGGCACCTTCGCCAATATCGACCCGCGCGTGGAAGAACATGTGGCGGAGGCCATGGGGCTGAAGGCCGAGCCGGTCTCCACCCAGGTCATTCCGCGCGACAGGCATGCGATGTTCTTCGCCACGCTCGGCGTCATCGCGTCTTCGGTCGAGCGGCTGTCGACCGAGATCCGCCACCTGCAGCGCACGGAAGTGCTGGAGGCGGAAGAGTATTTCTCGCCTGGCCAGAAAGGCTCGTCCGCCATGCCGCACAAGCGCAATCCGGTGCTGACGGAAAACCTGACCGGCCTTGCCCGCATGGTGCGCGGCTATGCGTTGCCGGCCATGGAAAATGTCGCTCTCTGGCACGAGCGCGATATCTCCCATTCCTCCGTCGAGCGGATGATCGGACCCGACGCCACGGTGACCCTCGACTTCGCGCTGGCGCGGCTGACGGGCGTCATCGACAAGCTTCTGGTCTATCCCGACCACATGATGGACAATCTCAACAAGTTCCGCGGCCTGGTGCATTCGCAGCGCGTTCTCTTGGCGCTCACCCAGGCCGGCGTCTCGCGCGAGGATGCCTATCGTCTGGTCCAGCGCAACGCCATGAAGGTGTGGGAGGAAGGCAAGGACTTCCTCGAGGAACTGCTCGCCGACAAGGAGGTGACCGCCGCGCTCTCCGAAGAGCAGATCCGCGAGAAATTCGACCTCGGCTACCACACCAAACACGCCGACACGATCTTCAACCGCGTCTTCGGCGAAAGCTGAGCGCCGCCGCTACCCGCAAAATGATCCGCAGCGTCCGGTTTCTTCCCGGAGCTGCGCCCCCGAAATGTCATGTGAAGCGCCATGAAGATTTCCGAAACCGAAATCCTGATTGTTCCCGGCTACAAGAATGCCGGCCCCGACCACTGGCAGAGCCGCTGGGAGCGCAAACTGTCCACGGCGCGGCGCGTCGAACAGGAAGCATGGTCGAAGCCGGAATGCGAGGACTGGACGGCCCGGCTTGTCGAAGAGGTCAACCGCGCGGAGCGCCCGGTGGTGCTCGTCGCCCACTCGCTCGGCATTCCGACCTCGGTTCGGGCGATCCCGGACTTCCGCAAACGCGTCGCCGGCGCGTTCTTCGTCGCACCGCCGGAGGTGGACAATCCGTCCGTGCGGCCAAAACACATGATGACCTTCGGCCCCTACCCGCGCGAACCGCTGCCCTTTCCCGCGATCGTGATCGCCAGCCGCAACGACCCCTTCGGCCGGTTCGAGCACGCGCGCGACATTGCCGCCGCCTGGGGCGCCGATTTCTACGACATCGGCGAGGCGGGCCACGTCAACGACAAGGCGGGCTTCGGCCCCTGGCCGGAAGGCACGCTGATGTTCGGCCGCTTCGTCTCCGGCCTGCGCTGAGGCCCAGCCTCATCTCCGCGGCGGTGCCCGGCCGTCTTTGCCACGGCCGAATATCGTTCGTCGCTAATTGATAGAATTGACATTCTGCCTTCATCCATCACACTAACGCATCGTGCTTTCCGAAAATCGGAATCGATTTTCGGAAAGCACGATGCATAGACTCAATAGGTTAGAGCGTCCTTTGAGCGTCCGAACGGACGCACGGCGCTCTAGCGTGTCCGGAATGCGTTCGTTTGCACGCCGGCGGCAGTGTCGACATCACGGAGCGCGGAGCGGGTTGTGGCGGCCCGATCCATTCGAACAACGGAACAAACCGTGCCGAATGCCCGTTCTCCCCGAAAGGATAATCGTTTGGCGAGGGAAACGAGGAGTTCATTTTTGTCAGGGGAGGCCGAACTGGCCTTCGCAGTGCTCGAGCAATCGCCCATGGCGGTCGCGGTCGTGGAACTCGATGGCCAGACAATCACCGCAACCAACGCGAACTTCGAAACGCTCGCGCCCGGAACGAAGGCGCAGGGCCGCTCCATTCTGGAGTGGATACACGCAGACGACCATCCGCTCTTGCGCAATCTTGTCGGTCCGACCTCCGGCGTTTCCGGACGGGAGCAGAAATGCGAGATGCGCATCGGCCGGCGTCCCGACGGGCCCTGGCGATGGATGCTTGTTGCAGCGACCGTCCTTCCGGAAAATGAAGCAGGCGCGCGGCGACGTGCGCTTTTCTATTTCATCGATATCCACACCCAGAAAAGCCACGAATTGCTGGAAAGCGAGCGCGCGCGGCGCTGGAACTACGCGCTCGTCAGCTCCGGCCTCGGCGTGTGGGATCACGACTACCGCAGACAGGAATACTTCTACTCCCAGACATGGCGGGCCATGCGCGGCTACGCCTCGACCGGCGCCACACCCTTCGCCAGCACAGAGCAATGGCTGCAGCTGGTTCATCCCGACGACCGCGATTTCGTCGCCCACGCCATAGAGCGCCAGAAGGCCGGCGACCTCAAATATATGAATTTCGAATATCGCGAGCGCCATTGCGACGGCCACTGGATATGGATCGAGTGCCGGGGCGATGCGGTGGAGTATTTTCCCGACAACCGGCCTTCCCGCATCATCGGAACCGATCAGGACGTGACAGACCGCAAGGATGCCGAAGCCTTGCTCGCCCATACGCGCCAGCGCCTGGAAATGGCGCTGACCACCTCGCGCATCGGCGTTTTCGAGCACGACCGTGCGACCGGCACCGTTTATGCCGACGCCCGCATCTGCGAGATCTACGGGTTTGACGACCAGCCGGAGAGTTTCGACATCCAGCGCGTTTTCGACCTCGTTCACCCGGAAGACCTGAAGCGGGCGGCCGCCGGCTCCGCCGGATTGACCCCCGGCGGCGCTCCGGCTTCCTCCGAGTTCCGCATCCACCGCGAGAATGACGGGTCGCTACGCCATATCCGCCATCTCGTGCGCCTTCACATCGGCGAAGACGGCCAGGAAACGATCGTCGGCATCAACTGGGACGTGACGGAGGAAGTGCGCCTCCGGCAGGATCTGGTGACCGCAAAGCAGCTCGCCGAGGCGCGCAATTTCGAACTCGACCGCGCCAAGTCAGACATCGAATATGCCGCGCTGCACGATTACCTGACCGCCCTGCCCAACCGGCGCTTTCTTGAGGACGAGCTGGAGCGCCGGGTGTCCATCGCCGCCGCGTCCGATGTCAATGTCGGGCTGCTCCAGATCGATATCGACGACTTCAAGGGGATCAACAGCGCCTACGGCCACGGCGCCGGCGACCGCGTGCTCAGCCACTCGGCGCAGACCCTACTCGACCTGTCGAAGCACAATGACTTCGTTGCCCGCATGGGCGGCGACGAATTCGCCATGATCATCAGCTATGACGGCGGCTGCGACAGGCTTGAACAGACCGCGAAACGAATCCAGCTCGAACTCGCCAAGCCGGTCGTGCTCGATGACGGTCGCGTCCGGCTTTCCGCCAGCATCGGCATCGCCACGCTTGAGAGCGAAGGGGCCGGCGGCGCCGCCGCCATGCTCAGAGACAGCGATCACGCGCTGAAGCAGGCCAAGTCAAAGGGCGCCGGCCAGATCGCATTCTACACTCCGGGCATCCGATTCTCCGACGCGGTCGACCGCAAGCCTTCCGACCGGTTGATGCAGGCGATCGACCAGAGCGAGTTTGTGCCGTTCTACCAGCCGCAGTATGACGCCGAGACCCTTGATATCCGGGGCATCGAAACGCTCGCACGCTGGCGGCAGGCCGACGGCTCCTTCAGCGAACCGTCAAGCTTCATCCCGCTTGCCCAGTCGCTCAACATCATGAACATGATCGACGCCAGCATTCTCTCGCAGGCGCTCGAGGATCACCGCCGCTGGCGGGAAGACGGGCTCGCGCCGCCGCGCCTGTCGCTGAACCTGTCCCCGCACCGGCTCAGCGACCCGGCGCTGGTGCCCGAGTTGCAGCGCACCGAGCTTCCGGCCGGCACCCTCACCTTCGAACTGCTCGAATCGATCTTCCTCGACCAGCAGGACGATGTCAGCGCCTACAATCTGAAACAGATCCGGCGGCTCGGCATCAATATCGACGTCGATGATTTCGGCACCGGCTACACGTCGATCACCGGGCTGCTCAAGGTCGCGCCGAACGGTCTGAAGATCGCCCGCGAACTGGTTATGCCGCTGCCCCGCTCATATGACCAGCGGGCCATTGTGAAGTCGATCGTCGACATCGGAAAAACATTGAATATCAAAGTGATCGCAGAAGGCGTTGAAACGCGGCAACATGCCCGGATCCTGACGGAGCTCGGCTGCGACGCGCTTCAGGGCTACTGGCTCGCCCGGCCGATGCCGGCCGACGCGATGGAAACGCTTCTGCGCCGGAAGATGGCCGAAGCTTCCGCCTGAGACAGGCTCAGGCGAAAGGGGCGAAAGCCCCAGCCGCCTCAGACGAGACGGCTCTGCTCGAGAGCGGCCGCGATGAAGCTTGAGAACAGCGGATGCGGCTCCAGCGGGCGGCTCTTCAGCTCGGGGTGATACTGCACGCCGATGAACCAGGGATGATCGGCATATTCGATCGTCTCCGGCAGGATCCCGTCCGGCGACGTGCCGGAGAACACAAGGCCGCAGGCCTCGAGTTTCTCGCGATAGCCGAAATTGACCTCGTAGCGGTGGCGATGCCGTTCGGAGATCTCGGTCGTGCCGTAAACCGCGGCAATCTTCGTGTCGGCGCCCAGATGCGCCTTGTAGGCGCCGAGCCGCATCGTGCCGCCGAGATCGTCGCGGTCGCTGCGCTTTTCCAGCGTATTGCCCTTGACCCATTCGGTCATCAGGCCAACGACGGGCTCGCTGGCATTGCGGTCGAACTCGGTCGACGACGCGTCCTTGATGCCGGCCAGGTTGCGCGCCGCCTCGATGACGGCCATCTGCATGCCGAAGCAGATGCCGAAATAGGGCACCTTGTGGGTGCGGGCAAAGCGGGCCGCCTGGATCTTGCCCTCCGAGCCGCGCTCGCCGAAACCGCCCGGTACGAGAATGCCATGGACCTTTTCCAGATAGGGGGAAGGATCCTCCTTCTCGAAAATCTCCGACTCGATCCATTCCAGATTGACCTTCACCCTGTTGGCGATGCCGCCATGGGTGAGCGCCTCGATCAGCGACTTGTAGGCATCCTTCAGGCCGGTATATTTGCCGACGACCGCGATCGTCACCTCGCCTTCCGGCGTGCGGATGCGCTCGCAGACATTCTTCCACGCATCCATGCGCGGCACCGGCGCCGGATCGATGCCGAAGGCGTGCAGCACTTCGTCATCAAGCCCCTCGCGATGATAGGCGAGCGGTACGTCATAGATGTTCGAGACATCGAGTGCCTGGATGACGGCGGACGAACGCACATTGCAGAACAGCGACAGCTTGCGCCGCTCGGCTTCGGGAATTTCCCGGTCGGCGCGCACCAGAAGGATATCCGGGTGGATGCCGAGCGCCTGGAGTTCCTTCACCGAATGCTGCGTCGGCTTGGTCTTCAGTTCGCCGGCGGCCGGGATATAGGGCATCAGCGTCAGGTGGACGTAGACGGCATTGCCGCGCGGCAGGTCGTTGCCGAGCTGGCGGATCGCCTCCATGAACGGCATCGCCTCGATGTCGCCCACCGTGCCGCCGATTTCGCAGAGCACGAAATCGAAGTCGTCATTGCCCTCGAGAACGAATTCCTTGATCTCGTTGGTGACATGCGGAATGACCTGGACGGTGGCGCCGAGATAGTCGCCGCGCCGTTCCTTGTCGAGAATGTTCTTGTAGATGCGGCCCGTGGTGATGTTGTCGGTCTTCGTGGCCGAGCGGCCGGTGAAGCGCTCGTAGTGACCGAGGTCGAGGTCGGTTTCAGCCCCGTCATCGGTGACGAACACCTCGCCGTGCTGGGTCGGGCTCATCGTGCCGGGATCGACGTTGAGATAAGGGTCCAGCTTGCGCAGACGGACCCGGTAACCCCGTGACTGCAACAAAGCACCCAGTGCTGCTGCGGCGATCCCTTTTCCAAGTGAGGAAACCACGCCGCCGGTGATGAAGATATATCGCGCCATGGGCTTATTCCGATACCGTTTCCTGGCCGATTCTGCCAGAGGCTTTCCATAAAAAAGCGCCGGCAGCCGGTTCATTGCCACAAGAATGCCCCTCCGTGCGCTCAGCGTCTGCCTCGGCGCAAGGTTGGGCCCAAAGAAAATCCGGCGGACGATTGTCTTCCGCCGGATATGTTTTTCAGATTTTCGGCGATCAGTCGCCGGTGGGAACGCCCGTCGCGTTCGAATCCGCCGCCGGTGTCGAAACCGCGGGCTGCTGGCCATCGCTGGCCGGAGCCGCGCTGTCGCCGGTGGTCGGCACGGCTGAACCGCCGGCATCGCCCGCTGCGGGTGTCTCGGTGGTGATCGAGCCGCCAAGCTGGTTCAGAATGCCCTGTCCGTCGCTCTCGGCATTCTGTTCGATCCGGTCGAGAATGTCCGACGGATTGCCCTGGTAGCGGGCCAGGATGCCCAGGCCGAGCGATGTGATGAAGAACAGCGTTGCGAGGATGGCGGTCGTGCGGGTCAGCGCATTCGCCGTTCCGCGCGCCGTCATGAAGCCGGATCCGCCGCCGATGCCGAGCCCGCCGCCTTCCGACCTCTGAATGAGGATCACACCGGCAAGCGCAACGACGATTATCAGGTGAATTACGATCAGTACCGTCTGCATGAATGTCCAATCCGGCCCCGCCCGCGAGGTGCAAACGGGGCAATCCAAGAATATCTGGCGTTTCTCTACATGAGGCGCGCTGTCAATCCAACCCCTTTTTCATGCCTGCCCGGCAAAGCCGCGACGGCCCGATTGCGGCTTCGC
>NZ_CFHTCS010000027.1:21384-23794 GCF_984369615.1 Martelella sp.
AAGCCATGCCGGACCCCGTCCGCCGCCCTGCCGCGCCGCGCCGCCAGGCGCGCGAACATCTCCCGAAAATCCGGATCGAGAACCACTATTCTGTTTTTATTCCAGCATGTTGGAAGGATAGGCGAAACCGGCGCTGAAAGAACGGTTTTACAGAATATCCTCATAGGCATGGTAGATCGAGAGGAAGTCCGCGGCCTTCAGGCTTGCCCCGCCGATCAGGGCGCCGTTCACATGCGGCACGCTCATCAGCTCCTTGGCATTGCCGGGCTTCACCGACCCGCCATAGAGCAGGCGGAACCGCTCGCCCGCCTCGCCGAAGCGTTCGATGAGATCGCGCCGCATGGCCGCGTGCACGTCCGCCACCTGCTCTGGACCGGGCGTCTGGCCCGTGCCGATCGCCCAGACGGGCTCATAGGCGATGATCGTGTTGTCGCCCGTGGCATCGTCCGGCATGCTTTCGAAGAGCTGGCGGTGCAGCACGTCCATGGTGCGCCCGGCCGCGTGCTCCGACCGCGTCTCGCCAATGCAGACGATCGCCGTCAGTCCCTGATCATAGGCGGCCCGTGCCTTGGTCGAGACGACCTTGTTGTTTTCCCTGTGCTCCTTGCGCCGCTCGGAATGGCCGACAATGACGTGGGTGGCGAAACAGTCGCGGATCATCTCCGCCGAGATGTCGCCCGTATGCGCGCCGGTGCGCGCCTTCTGGTGGCAATCCTGCGCGCCGATCAGGAGCCTGGTGTCCACCGTCAGCGTGGTTGCCACATAGAGCAGCGTCGAAGGCGGGCAGATCAGCGCATCCACTTTCCGCGACAGGGGACCGCTGACGCCGTGGGCGATCGCCCTGATCTGGTCAAGCGATGCCCGGGTGCCGTTCATCTTCCAGTTCCCGGCGACCAGCGGTCGGATCTCGGATGTCATCTGTCTTTTTCTCCCAATCTGTCTTGCGTCAGCCAACGAGGCTCATCGCCCCTTCTTCCCCTATTCGAAGCCGGGGCGCAAATGCCGCGATGCCGGCTCTCCTCATGCGCCGGCCTGAACATCGCCGTCTTGTCCCAGAACAAACCGCTGGAACACGGCGGCAAAACGCCCGGCTGTGAACGCCGCCTAATCGGTTTGACGCCCGCTTAAATCGAATCGTCCCGCACGAACCGCCCCTTGGCCGCAGCCCTCTTGCCATGCCGCCGCGCCTTCATCCACAGCCAACCTGCGACAATTTGGCACAGCATCGCCTAACGGCCCATTCTTTGCCAGAATAGAGCACTGATTCGCCTATAAGGCGCATGCAAACCAACCTCAACATTCTGCCGGACCTTATGGATAACAGCAAAGACCTCTTCGCCGATCTTTCGGGCAACAGCAAGAAGCCAGCCGATGACGAGGCGGCGCCGCGCCCCGCCCTGAAGGCAGCCGGAAAGCCGGCCGCAGGCATCAAGGCGGCCGACGGAGACTACGGCGCGTCCTCGATCCGCGTACTGGAAGGGCTGGAGCCCGTGCGTATGCGGCCGGGCATGTATATCGGCGGAACCGACGACAAGGCGCTGCACCATCTCTTCGCCGAAGTCATCGACAACTCGATGGACGAGGCCGTTGCAGGTCATGCGGATTTCATCGAGGTGCATCTCGACGCCGAAGGCGTGCTGACGGTCACGGATAATGGCCGGGGCATACCGGTGGAAAACCATCCCCAGGCGCCGGGCAAGTCGACGCTCGAAGTGATCATGACCAAGCTTCATGCCGGCGGCAAGTTCGACGGCAAGGCCTACGAGACTTCCGGCGGCCTGCACGGCGTCGGCGTTTCCGTGGTCAACGCGCTGTCCGACATGCTGGAGGTGGAAGTCGCCCGCGAGCGCCGTCTCTACCGGCTCACCTTCTCGCGCGGCGTGGCGCAGGGGGAATTGCAGGACCTCGGGCCGATCCAGAACCGGCGCGGCACCCGCGTGCGTTTTCACCCGGATGCGGAAATCTTCGGACCGCGCGCAAAATTCGATCCGGCCCGCGTCATGCGCATGGCCCGCTCCAAGGCGTACCTCTTCGGCGGCGTGGAAATCCGCTGGTCCTGCGACCCGTCGCTGGTGGAAGGCAACGAGGACGTGCCGGACAAGGCCGTGTTCCATTTCCCCGGCGGGCTGAAGGATTATCTGGCGGCAACCATCGGCAAGGATTTTACCGTCACGCGTGAAATCTTCGCCGGCAAGACGGAAAAGACCGGCGGCCACGGCGCTGTCGAATGGGCCGTCTCCTGGTATGGCGGCGACCCGGACGTCCACTCCTACTGCAACACCGTGCCGACGCCGGAGGGCGGCGCGCACGAGGCGGGCCTGCGCCAGGCGCTGATGCGCGGGCTCAAAAACTACGCCGAGATGATCGGCAACAAGCGCGGCGCGCAGATCACCACCGACGACGTGATGAT